>CAOKHI010000018.1 GCA_948468275.1 uncultured Clostridium sp.
TACAGTGGTGTGAGAGGGAATAAATAAAATAATTATTTATTCTCTACTCGATTGAAAATGGACGAGCAAAGCTCGTCTATTATACATGATTACGATTTTTAAAATAAAAATATTACTATATAACAATTGCTACAAAAAAATCCAAACAAACACTTGTTTAAAATAAATAAATGTAGTATAATGGATTTGTTAGGGGGAAAATATGAACAATAAAATAGTTATAAAAGGTGCAAAAGAACACAATTTAAAGGATATAAACATAGAAATACCAAGAGATAAATTGGTAGTAGTAACAGGACTTTCAGGTTCTGGAAAATCCTCACTTGCATTTGATACTTTGTACGCAGAAGGACAAAGAAGATATGTAGAGAGTTTATCTGCATATGCACGTCAATTTTTAGGATTAATGGAAAAACCAGATGTAGAATCAATAGATGGACTATCACCAGCAATATCTATTGACCAAAAAACCACATCAAAAAATCCACGTTCTACTGTTGGAACAGTAACAGAAATATATGATTATATTCGTCTTTTATATGCAAGAATTGGAACACCATATTGTCCAAAATGTGGAAAAAAGATAGAAAAACAAACAATAGATCAAATTATAGATAGCATAATGAGCTTAGAAGAAGGTACAAAAATACAAGTATTAGCACCAATAATTAGAGGTAGAAAAGGTGAATTTACAAAGCTAATAAGTGGTTTCGCAAAAGAAGGTTTTGTACGTGCAAGAATTGATGGTGAAATAGTAGAATTAACTGATGATTTAGAAATAGATAGAAAGAAAAAACATAATGTAGAAATAATTGTAGACAGATTAGTAATTAAGCAAGACATACGAAACAGACTTGCAGAATCTGTTGAAATAGCTTTAAAACATGCAAACCAATTAGTACTAATAGACATAGTTGGACAAGGAGAAAAATTGTTTAGTGGAAATTATGCTTGTCCTGATTGTGAAATAAGTTTTGAAGAATTATCTCCAAGAATGTTTTCATTTAATAATCCATTTGGAGCATGTCAAACATGTACAGGAATAGGATATTTAATGAAAATGGATGAAGATTTAATAATTCCTGATAAAAACAAAACATTATATGATGGAATAAAAGCATTTGGTGCAAGTACAATGAAAAAAGGCGATACAATGGCAAAAATGTATTTTGAAAGTATAGCAAGACATTACAATGTAGATATTTCAAAACCAATAAAAAAATTGCCACGAGAATTTTTAGAAAAAATACTTTATGGTACAGCAGATGAAGTAATAGACTTCGAATATTCGTCACCATCAGGAGTACGCAAATTTTCTACACCATTTGAAGGAGTAATCCCAACATTAGACAGACGATATAATGAAACAAAATCTCAAGGAATGAGAGATTTTTATGAATTATATATGAGTAATAGTGAATGTCATGAATGTCATGGAGCTAGATTAAAAAAAGAAAGTCTATCAGTAAAAGTAGGAGATAAGAATATTAATGAATTAACAAATATGTCAATAGTAAGAATAAAAGATTATTTAGCATCTTTAACACTAACTAAAAAAGAAGCAATGATTGCAGAGCAAATTTTTAAAGAACTAAATAAAAGATTACAATTTTTGTTAGATGTAGGTTTAGAATACTTAACACTATCAAGACCAGCAGGAACACTATCAGGAGGAGAAGCACAACGTATTAGACTAGCAACACAAATTGGTTCAGGTCTAACAGGAGTATTATATATATTAGATGAGCCAAGTATAGGTCTACATCAAAGAGATAATGATAAACTACTTGCAACACTTAAAAAGTTAAGGGATTTAGGAAACACATTATTAGTAGTAGAGCATGATGAAGATACAATGTATGCAGCAGACCAAATAATAGATATTGGTCCAGGCCCAGGAGTACATGGTGGAAATGTAATAGCACAAGGAACAGCAGAAGAAATAAAGCAAATACCTGAATCTATAACAGGTCAGTATTTAAGTGGAAAGAAAAAGATATTAGTACCTAAAAAAAGAAGAAAATCAAATGGGAAATCTATAGAAATAAAAAATGCGACACAAAATAACTTAAAAAATATAAATTTAAAATTTCCATTAGGAGTATTTACCTGTGTAACAGGAGTTTCAGGTTCAGGAAAAAGTACACTTGTAAATGAAGTACTATATAAAACAATTGCAAAAGAGCTAAATGGAGCAAATGAAAGACCAGGTAAATGTGATGGTGTTAAAGGATTAGAAAATATAGATAAAATAATTAATATAGATCAATCACCAATAGGTAGGACGCCTCGTTCTAACCCAGCAACATATACAGGTGTATTTGATAGTATAAGAGATATATTTGCAGAAACCAATGAAGCAAAAATGCGTGGATATCAAAAAGGAAGATTTAGTTTTAATGTATCAGGAGGAAGATGTGAGGCATGCTCAGGAGATGGAATAATACGAATAGGAATGCATTTTTTACCAGACATTTATGTTCCATGCGAAGTGTGTAAAGGAAAACGATATAACAAAGAAACATTAGAAGTAAAATATAAAGGAAAAACAATAGCAGATGTATTAGATATGACAGTAGAAGAAGCATTAGACTTTTTTGCTAATATACCTAGAATAAAACAAAAAATTCAAACATTACATGATGTAGGATTAGGATATATAAAATTAGGACAGCCATCAACAACATTATCAGGAGGAGAAGCACAACGTGTAAAACTTGCAACAGAACTATCAAAAAAAGCAACAGGAAAGACGTTATATATATTAGATGAGCCAACAACAGGATTACACATAGCAGATGTGCATAAATTAGTAGATATACTACAAAGGTTAGTAGATACAGGAAATTCCATAATAGTAATAGAGCATAATCTAGATCTAATAAAAACAGCAGATCACATAATAGATTTAGGACCAGAAGGTGGAGATAAAGGTGGACAAATAGTAGCGATAGGAACTCCAGAGCAAATATCAAGAAATGAACAAAGCCATACAGGGCAGTTCTTAAAAAAATATTTGCAAAAGTAACCAAAAAGAGGTATTATAAAGCAAGTTTCTCAAGAGAAAAAATAAATGAGGTTTCTGTATGAATAATTTTATTAGAAACATAGATACAAAATATACCCCGCACAAAGTGCGGGGTGCTCATATAAAAATTATTTACAGTTTTTATTATTTTGTTTTTCATTATTCATTTCATTTCTATTTTGATTTTCTATTCTTTCATTATTCTTATTTTGATTTTTGTTTTGGTTTTTATTATTCTTTGCCATAATTAAGCACCTCCATTTCTTTACAATTATATTTTTAACTAAAACGGCAAAAATATTCATATAAACAGTAAAAAAATTTATAAAAAATTAATGTATAAATTGGGATACTCAAATAAGTGTAGTAAAATAATAAAATTTTACTCTAATAATATTTGACAAATTCTTGAAAAAGAAATGTAATGTATAGTATAATAATACAGGAAAAGAAAGGTTGGAAAAGTGATGTCAAAACAAGAAATAAGGATATTAAACTATATAGTTATTTGTATAAGTGAGTTTGCTAAACAAAAAAATATAACAAGAAAAGAAGCATATAACTATTTAAAGAAATATAAAGGTTTAGAATTTTTAAACGAATGTTACGAGGCAGAGCATACTTCAGCATATGTATATGAAATGTTGAAAGACGAACTACAATATACTTAGTTAGGAGGGGGACGGTTATGAAAAATATAGTGATTGGAATAGAGGGCCTTGTAGGAGCACGGTAAAACTTCTATATGTAGACAATTAATAGAAGATATACCAAATACAGTTCTATTAAATGGTGGAAATTTGTATAGAGCAATTGTTTATGCAATAATGAAAAATAGAAAAAGTATACAAAATATGCAAGATGCTGATATAAAGAGTTTTATGGATTATTATAAAATAGAAATAAAGATAGAAGATAATGAAACAAAAATATATATAAATGGTGAACTAGCAAAAGAAGAAGAATTACAATCAAAAGAAGCATCTATTGCAGTGTCAAAGGTTGGTGGTGTAGCAGATAATACTAGATTATTTGAATTTGCTAGAGATCTAATAGATACTTTAAAAAAAGATTATAACATAATAATTTCTGGTAGAGGAATTATGCAAATATATCCAGATACAGACTATCACTTTTTTATAACAGCAGACTTACAGGAACGTATACGAAGAAAATGCATACAATATAAAAATGAATTAACTAAACAAGAGGTAGAAGAAAATATATTAAAAAGAGATGAACTACAAGAAAAAGCAGGATTTTATAAACTCCATAAGAATACTATAACTATAGATGTAACACATGCTAAGACAATAAAGGAAGCTACTAAAATGATATTAGAACAAATTCCAAAAGTATGCATAAAATAAACTAAAATATGCATAAATAAGCTTATAAGGAGGTAATAAATTGAACTTTGTGAATGAAAAATTAGTAGAATTTAATAATTACCTAAAAAATAGAAAAGTTGCAGTAATTGGATTAGGAGTTAGTAATATACCATTATTAGACTATCTTTACAACTTACAAGCCAAGGTTACAGTATTTGATAATAGAGCCATAGAAAAAATACCAAAAGAAATAATGGATAAAATTACAAAATATACTTTTGAGTTTTCTTTTGGAGAAAATAATCTATCAAGACTAATAGGATTTGATTTTATATTTCGTTCACCAACTTGTATGCCTAATATACCTCCATTACAACAAGAAGCAAAAAGAGATGCAATAATAACATCTGAAATAGAGATGTTAATAGAAATGGCACCATGTAAAGTAATAGGAGTTACAGGAAGTGATGGAAAAACTACAACGGCAACATTAATATACGAAATATTAAAACAAGCAGGTTATAATTGCTTTTTAGGAGGAAATATTGGAACACCATTATTTACAAAACTAAAAGATATATTACCAGAAGATATAATAGTTTTAGAATTAAGTAGCTTTCAACTAATGAATATGAATATAAGCCCACAAATATCTGTAATAACAAATATAACACCTAATCATCTAAATATACACAGTTCATATGAAGAATATATAGATGCAAAGAAAAACATTTTCAAATATCAAGATGAAAAAGGAATATTAGTATTAAATAATGATAATGAACTAACAAAAGAATGTGCAAAACAAGCAAATGGAAAAGTAAGATTTTTTAGTAGTAAAGAAAAACTAGATAATGGAATAATACTAGATGCAGATGTAATAAAAGAATGTGAAGATAGGTTAAGAAAACATATTATAAATATAGATAAAGTACTTTTAAATGGAAAACATATGTATGAGAATATATGTGCAGCAATATGTGCTGTAAAAGATTTTGTAGATACAGATACAATAGTAGAAGTATTGACTAAATTTAAAGGAGTAGAACATAGATTAGAATTTGTAAGAAAAATTAATGGAGTAACATGGATTAATGATTCTATAGGAACAAGCCCTACAAGAACAATAGCAGGGTTAAATGCATTTAAAGAAGAAATAGTTTTAATAGCAGGAGGATATGATAAACAGTTAGATTATGAACCACTAGCAAAGCCAATTTTAGAAAAAGTAAAATCTTTAATATTAATGGGGCAAACAGCAAAAAAAATACAAGATGTAGTAACAAAGCAATTACAAGAACAAGGAAAACATATGGAAATATATATGTGCAAAGAATTATCGCAAACAGTATCAATTGCAAATGAAATTGCAAAAAGTGGTCAGATTGTATTATTTTCGCCTGCAAGTGCAAGTTTTGATTATTTTAAGGACTTTACAGATAGAGGAAATCGATTTAAAGAATTAGTAAATAGGATAGAAGAGTAACATATTTAAAATATTATACATATTTTATTATAGGTTAGAAGTTAAAAATAAGAAACTTTTAACTTCTAAATAAAAAATTAGGAGGTATAATATGTATAATAGCACAACATATGAAGATTATATGAGAAAGGTTTTAGGCTATAGCTCTAATAACTGTTTACAAAATACATATCAAATGGAAAATTGTGGGTGTATGATGAATGAAAGGTTTTTTGAACCAAATGATGATTTAGAGATGTTGTATCCAGAAATATATAGAAGAGTATATCCATTAGTATGCAATGAATGTAACATGAATACTATGCCACTTACAGAAGAAGTAATAGAAAAAATGACAAATAATGTATATAAAAATATTGAAGTAGATTTAAAAATAGAAACAAATGTAAATTTAGAAGTAAGAAAAGATGAAAACAAGAATACATCATCAAGACAACCAGAAAATAGACAAATGTCACAAAGAAGAGATAATGCTTTTTTAAGAGATTTAATTAGAATACTAATTATAAGAGAACTATTTAGAAGACGACAAGGCACACAACCACGACCACCATTTTTTCCAGGAAATAGACCACCATTTCCAAGAGAAGTAGGATATTAAGAAATAAATCAAACTAATAATTATATTGTATAATTCTTTTTACATACTTTTTAATAAAATGCACAAAATAAATAGTGTAAATTATTAGAAAGGATGAATGAAAATGAAAGTTAAAGAATGTATGACTTTAAATGTGTGTAGTTGCACACCAAATAGTACTGTTGCAGATGCTGCAAAAGCAATGTGTAATAATCACATAGGATGTATTCCTGTATGTGATGATAATAAAAATGTAGTAGGATTATTAACAGATA
The DNA here is from genome assembly GCA_948468275.1 of uncultured Clostridium sp. Lineage (GTDB taxonomy): Bacteria > Bacillota > Clostridia > TANB77 > CAG-508 > RGIG8482. The sequence continues at coordinate 6,701 of CAOKHI010000018.1, forward strand.
GAGATGTTATATTAAGAACAATAGCATGTGATAAAGATGCAAAAACCACTCCAGTATCAGAAATTATGACATGCAAAGTATGTTGCTGCCAGCCAGATACAGATATTAATGAAGCAACAAAAATAATGTCTGATTTACAAATAAGAAGAATACCTGTATGTGATACAAATAATAAAATAGTAGGAATACTTTCTTTAGGGGATTTAGCTCATAATGATACAAAAGTTGGAAAAGGGCAGGTATGTAATACACTAGAAAATATTTGTGACTGTGGTGCAAATACTAAAAATGCTGAATAATTATAGTTTTTATTAATATAATAATAGAAGTAGAGTTTGTCTACTTCTATTTTTGTATAAAGGATGAGATTTATGGTTGTAGATATGGGATATTGGACAAAAGTATCAAGAAGGATTTTAATTCTTGTGTTAACTATTATAGGTATATATTTAGCATTTAAATTAGCTGTATTTTATATGCCATTTTTAGTAGCGTTCATAATATCTTTATTAATAGAACCAATAATCAAATTTGTAAATAAAAGGACAAGACTTACGAGAAAAACTTGTGCAATTATAGTATTAATAGTAGTTAGTAGTATTTTGATTGGACTACTTGTATGGGGAATAACTAATTTGATTTCAGAAGTATCTAATTTATTACAAGGTTTAAATCAATATATAGAGGGAGCATATGTACAAGTAGAAAATATTATTAAAAATATAGATTTGACAAAAATAAAAATATCACCAGAAGTAACAAAAGTAATACAAGATTCTGCATGGGATTTAATAGGGTCAATATCAAATTGGGTAAAAAATTGGCTAACATCTTTAATGAATGGACTAACACAAATACCAACTATAGCAATTTATGTAAGTATTTGTGTAATAGCTATATATTTTATATGTACAGATAAGTTATATATGTTAGACCAAATAGAACATCATTTGCCAAAAGAATGGGTAAAAAGAATAGGATATCATGTACGAGAATTAATAAGCAGTTTGGGAAATTATTTAAAAGCAGAAGCGACTTTAGTAATAATATCTTTTATAGTATCATTAATAGGATTATACATTTTTAAATTTATGGGATTAAATATAAAATATCCAATACTTGCAGCATTAGTAATAGGTTTTGTAGATGCACTACCAATTTTAGGCTCAGGAAGTGCAATGATACCATGGGCAATAGTATCTGCAATAAATGGAGATATAAAATTAGCAATAGCAATAATAATATTATGGCTAATAATGAGCATAATAAGACAATTTGCAGAACCACGAGTAGTAAGCAAACACATAGGAATTCATCCAATATTTACATTAATTGCTATGTATACAGGATTTAAAATAATGGGAGTATTAGGAATGTTTATAGGACCAATAGTATTAATAATACTAAAAAATATATTTTCTACATTAATAGACAAAGGAGTGGGAAAAGCTATTTTTGATAGATAAGCTACTATTTGAACATTTTATGCAAATAAGTGTCACAATAAGAAAGAAATATTAACACTAATAACAAATAATAATTGACTTAAAAAATAAACAAATATATAATTATAAATATAATTTAAAGAAAAAATATGAGAGTTGCAAAGGAGAAAAAATGAGATTAAAAATAAATGAAAAAAAAGAAAATTTAAATGAATGTGTGAAAAAGAATGGAGCAATAACATTAATAGCTTTGGTGATAACAATTGTAATACTATTAATATTAGTGGGAGTAAGTATAAAACTAATAATATCAGGAGAAATAATAAAAAAAGCACAGAAAACAGTAGTAGCATATGAAGAAAATGAAGCAAGAGAAAAATTAGAAATAGTACTAGCAAATTTAAAAATAGATAAACAAGTTGACAAAAATTATAATAAAGAGGAATACTTAGAAGAAAAATTAGAAAGTCAAGGTATAATAGTGATAGAAGATACAGCAATAGTGGATGGTTGGAGTTTTGGAATAAATAAAGAAGAATTAAAAATAGAAGCAAGTCTTGGTAAAAACATTCAAGAAAATTATACAAATCATAGTTTAATTGGAAAGATATCTAGTGTAAATTATAGTAAATATCAAAAAATAGAAATATCAGGTAAAATAGACGATGAAGTTGAAAGCAAAGAATATAATACAAATATAGTTGTTTATAATAAAGATTTGGTTTTAGATGGAATAAATAATGTACCAGGAGCAAAATTAGAAAATAATAAATATGAATTTGGAAATGAACAGACAGATGTGGCAACAGAAGACAAAGAAGCAAATAATATGGTTATATTAAAAGTAAATGGTAATTTAACAATTAATGAAAATGTAACATTAACGACATGTAAAAGTGAAGAGGGATATGGAGGTCCCAAAGGACTATTAATCTATTGTAAAGGAATATTAACAAACAAAGGAACAATTAGTATGACACGGACGAGGAGCTAAAGCAACAGGAGAAAATATTTTTTTATGGGAAAATTCAGATGGAAGTTATGAATATATTCCAGCTATTGGTAGTGAAGGAGGACAAGAAATAGAACTCAAATTATTAAGTAATGGCTGGACATGTAAAAATGGAGATAATGGTAAAAATGGAACACAAAGAAGTACTGGAGGAGGAGCAAGTGGAGCATCATCAGTATATGGTTCGTGGGGAGTAAGTGGAGCAGGAGGAAGAGGAACATCTTATTCAGGAGGTTCAGGAGGAGGAGCAATTAATATTGGAGCAAATGGAGATAATACAAGAAGAAAAGCACAAAATGGAGATGTAACAACTTTGGGAGGAGATGGATATACATGGAGATCTGTAGCATCACATTCTACTAAATTGGCAGGAGCAGGGGCAGGCAATCGAGGAGGAAAAGGTAACCAAAGTATAAGATATGGAGAACTAAGTACACAATATGAATATGGAAATGGAGAAAATGGAACAGGAGGATTGTTAATAATATATGCAGATACATTTGTAAACAATTCAATAATTGAATCAAATGGTTCAAAAGGAGGAGATGCAGAATATGGAGATCATTCAGCAGCAGGTGGAGGTTCAGGAGGAGGAAGCATTAATATTTTTTATAAAAACTATATAAATAAGGGGACGATAATAGCAAATGGAGGGGAAGGAGGAAAAAGTAATTATAATGGCGGAAATGGAGGAAATGGAAGTATATCAATTGGAAGTATAGAAAATGGAGACTATTTTCCAAATAAAAATTAAGAAAAAAGATTGAAATTCAAAGTTAGTGTAAAATTAAAGTAGGCAAAAAATGCTTACTTTAATTTTATACTATTTTAATATAAATGGGGAATAAAAAGATATATTTGCAAAAATTAAACTAAAAATGTTGACATTGCAATTGTTTTATTATAAAATACAAACAATAGTTCTGAAATATGAGGTGATTAATATTGAACAATATAGAAAATTTAAAAGATTTAATTATATATCAAAGTCAAAATAATGAAAATATATCTGTTGAGGTTTTATATAATGAAGAAGATTTTTGGTTAACTCAAAAGTCAATGTCAAAATTATTTAATGTTGCTGAAAATAATATAACATATCATTTACAAAATATATTTAAAACTGGAGAATTAGAACAAGATTCAGTTACTCAAAAAATTAGAGCAACTGCTTCAGATGGAAAAAAATATAATACAAATTTTTACAGTTTAGATGCAATTATAGCAGTTGGTTATAGAGTAAATTCAAAAGAAGCAACAGATTTTAGAATTTGGGCAACAAAAACTTTAAAAGAATATATAAAAAAAGGATTTGTTGTTAATAGTGAAATGTTAAAAAATGGACCTAAATTTGGAAAAGATTATTTTGATGAATTATTAGTTAAGATAAAAGAAATTAGAGCAAGTGAAAGAAGATTTTATCAAAAAATAACTGATATATACAAAGAATGTAGTTTTGACTATGATAAAAATAGTGAAACTACACAAGAATTTTACAAAAATGTTCAAAACAAGTTACATTTTGCAATTACTGGTATGACAGCTCCTGAAATAATTTATAATAGAGTTGATAGTAATAAGGAAAATATGGGATTAACAACGTGGAAGAATGCTCCAGCTGGAAAAATACTTGAAACAGATGTAACAATAGCAAAAAATTATCTGTCACAAGAAGAAATCATAGAATTAAATAATCTAGTATCAATGTATCTTGATTATGCTGAAAGGCAAGTAAAATTAGGTAAGATTATTTCAATGCAAGAATGGAAAGAAAAATTAGAAGTGTTTTTAAAAATTAATGAATATAACATTTTAAAGGACAACGGAAAAATTAAAAGAGAAATAGCAGATAAGTTGGCTTTAGATGAGTATAAAAAATATAGAGTTATACAAGATAAAAATTATATTTCAGACTTTGATGAATTGGTAACAGAAACAAAAAAATTAAATAGCATCTAAGTGATAAATTATAAGCTAGTAAATGATTGGAGGAGTAATATGTTTGATAAAAAAGATTTTAGTAATAGTCCTAGTGAATATGAAATCAAAGAATATATAAATAATGATTTATGGGAAGATTTTTGCCAATATATGAAAAACACATATGATGTAATTCCTAAATTTGAATTTAGCAAATGCAGCCTAGAATATGGTTGGAATATAAAATTTAAAAAGGGTAGTAAATCTTTGTGTACAATATATCCTAGAGAAAAATATTTTTGTTTGATGGTTGTTATTGGAAGAAAAGAAAAAGAAAAATTTGAAACAATGTTGCCATCATTAAGTAAAGATATACAAAAAATTTATGAAGCAACAAAAGAGTGTAATAATCAAAGGTGGCTAATGATAGATTTAGAGGATAACGACAAAAGGTATGAAGACATAAAAAGAATTATAAATATAAGAGTAAATTAAAACAATTTTTAGGAAAAAAATGGAACACTATACAAATAATCAAGTAACTTTTGTATAGTTTTCATCATATTAAAAATTTAATATATATATTGGAAAAATTAAAAGTAAGTGATATAATTTATAAATATTTAAGTAGAAAATTTATATGATATTAGTAAAAAGGTTTATAGGTAAAACCTTTATTAAAAACCTAAATATTATAGGACAAGGATGAAAAAAATGAAAATAGGTATAGTTGGACTACCAAATGTTGGGAAAAGTACTATGTTTAATGCGATTACAAATGCAGGGGCTGAATGTGCAAATTATCCTTTTTGTACAATAGAACCAAATGTAGGAGTAGTACCTGTTCCAGATGAAAGATTAGATGAACTTACAAAAATGTATAATCCACAAAAAACAACACATGCTATTATTGAATTTGTAGATATAGCAGGACTTGTTAAAGGAGCAAGTAAAGGCGAAGGATTAGGAAATAAATTTTTATCTCATATAAGAGAAGTAGATAGTATTGTAGAAGTAGTAAGATGCTTTGAAGATCCAAATGTTGTTCATGTTGATGGAAATATTAACCCATTAAGAGATATTGAAACAATAAACTTAGAATTAATATTTGCAGATATTGAAATGGTAGAAAAAAGATTAGAAAGAGCAAAAAAACAATTAAAAGCAGACAAAAAATACCAAGCAGAAATTGATTTGTTTGAAAAAATAAAAAAAACATTAGAAGAAGGGAAATCTGCAAGAACAATAGAATTATCAGATGAAGAAAAAGAACTACTAAATGATACATATTTATTAACAATGAAGCCTATACTATATATAGCAAATGTATCTGAACAACAATTACCTTTTGGATTAGAAGATGAGTATGTAAAACAAGTAAATAATTATGCTAAAACAGAAAATGCAACAGTAATACCACTTTGTGTAAAAATAGAAGAAGAACTTGCAACTCTTGAAAATGAAGACAAAAAAGAAATGTTAGAAGCATTAGGACTAGAAGAATCTGGTTTAGATAAAGTTATAAAACAAAGTTATGATTTACTAGGACTTATGTCTTTTCTAACAGCAGGAGAACCAGAAGTACGTGCTTGGACAATAAAAAAAGGCACAAAAGCACCAAATGCAGCTGGAAAAATACATTCAGACATAGAAAGAGGATTTATTAGAGCAGAAGTAGTTTCATACCAAGATTTAATTCGTGAAGGTTCAATGAATGCAGTAAAGGAAAAAGGGCTATTACGTTTAGAAGGAAAAGAATATATTATGCAAGATGGAGATATTGTTTTATTTAGGTTTAATGTTTAAGGAGGATTAAATAATGGATGCAAAAGAATTAAAAGAAAAACTTTTTCAGAAAAAAGAAAATGGATGGCTTAAAATAAATAGTGAACAAATGAAAGAAATATTTGATTATTGTGATGGATATATTAAGTTTTTAAATGAATCAAAAACAGAGAGAGAAGCAGTAGAAATGGCTAAGCAAATAGCTATTAGCAATGGATTTAGTGATATTGTAGAACATACAAACTTAAAACCAGGAGACAAAATATATAGTATAAATCGTGACAAAAGTATGTATTTAGCAATTATAGGAAAAGAAGATATAGAAAATGGAATAAATATAATAGGTTCACATGTAGATTCACCAAGACTAGATTTAAAACCAAATCCAATGTATGAAGATGAAGGTGGAGCATATTTAAAAACACACTATTATGGTGGAATAAAAAAATATCAATGGACTGCTATTCCACTTGCAATTCATGGAATAATTGTTAAGAAAAATGGAGAAAAAATAAGTATAAAAATAGGAGAAGAAGATACAGATCCTATATTTACTATTACAGATTTATTACCGCATTTAGCAGTAGAACAAATGGATAGAAAGTTAAAAGAAGGAATTAAAGGAGAAGAATTAAATTTATTAATAGGAAGTATACCATATAAAGATGAAGAAATATCACAAAGAATAAAACTAAATACATTAAATATTCTAAATCAAAAATATGGAATTACAGAATCAGACTTTTTAAGCTCAGAATTAGAAATAGTTCCAGCATTTAAAGCACGAACAATGGGATTTGATTGGAGTATGGTAGCAGGATATGGGCAAGATGATAGGGTATGTGTATATACATCTTTAACAGCTTTAATGAATGTAGAAAATCCACAAGCTACTTCAGTTTGCATATTATCAGACAAAGAAGAAATTGGAAGTGTTGGAAACACTGGTATGGAATCACAAATGTTTGAAACATTTATTACAGAAATATTAGATAGATTAGAAAAAAACAAATGCAATTTATTAAACAAAATTTTTGCTAAATCTAAAATGCTATCAGCAGATGTAGGAGCTGGATTTGATCCAACTTATGCAAATGTATTTGAAAAAAATAACTCAGCATTTTTAGGAAAAGGAATTACCATAAATAAATATACAGGTTCAAGAGGAAAATCAGGCGCATCTGATGCTAATGCTGAATATGTAGCAAAAATAAGAAATATGTTAGAAGAAAATGATATTTGCTATCATATATCAGAATTAGGGCGTATAGATGTAGGCGGTGGTGGAACTATTGCATATATACTAGCAAATAAAGGGATAGATGTAATAGATTGTGGAGTACCAGTTTTATCTATGCATGCTCCATATGAAGTAACAAATAAATATGATATTTATTCAGCATATAAAACATATAAAGCTTTTTGGGAAAATTAATAAAAGGAGAAGATTATGGTAGATGAAAGATTAAAAATACTTGCTAAGAATTTAGTCAATTATAGTGTTAAATTAAAAGAAAATGAAAATATACTAATTGACTTAGGAGGTGAAGACTGTTATACCTTAGGTAATGAAATAGTAAAAGCAGTATATGAAGTAAAAGCAAATCCATTTGTAAAAATAGAAGATTCTAATATAAAAAATACAATAATTAAAGGTGCAAATAAAGAAATGTTACAAATGATGAAGAATCAGGATTTAGAGCAAATGAAAAAAATGGATGCATATATTGCAATAAGAGCATCTAAAAATATATCTAATTTAGTAAATGTTCCTAATGAAAAAATGGAGATGTATGAAAAAGAATACATGGATGAAGTATTAAATGAAAGAGTAGATAATACAAGATGGGTAATATTAAGATATCCAAATGATTCTATGGCACAACTTGCAAGTATGAATACAGAAGAATTTGAAGATTTCTATTTTAATGTGTGTAATTTAGATTATGCAAAGATGGATAAAGCGATGGATTCACTAAAAGATTTAATGTCTAAAACAGACAAAGTACACATTGTAGGGCCCGGAACGGATTTAAGCTTTTCTATAAAAGGAATGGGAGCAATAAAATGCGCTGGAGAGTATAATATACCAGATGGAGAAGTATACTCAGCACCAATAAAAGATTCTGTTAATGGAAAAATATCATATAATGCATTAAGTACTTACAGAAACTTTACTTTCACAGATGTAGTTTTAGAATTTAAAGATGGAAAAATAATAAATGCTACAGCAAATGATACTAAAAAAATAAATGAAATTTTTGATACAGATGACGGAGCAAGATATATTGGAGAATTTGCAATAGGAGTAAATCCATATGTAACAAAACCAATGAATGATATTTTGTTTGATGAAAAAATAGCAGGAAGTTTTCACTTTACACCAGGAAGAGCATATAAAGATATGGATAATGGAAATATTTCTTCTATACATTGGGATTTAGTATGTATACAAACACAAAAATGGGGTGGAGGAGAAATATATTTTGATGATGTTCTAATAAGAAAAGATGGTATATTTGTATTACCAGAGCTACAGTGCTTAAATCCAGAAAATTTAATGTAAGTATAGATTAAAGGTGTGAAAGGAGCAGAACTTGAAAAGCAAAATTCCAGAATTTTTAGTAACAATGTTAGAAGAACAATATGGAACAGAAATTACAAAAACAATAATAAAAGGTTATGAAGCAAAAAGACCAACAACATTGCGTATAAATACATTAAAAACAAATAATGAACAAATTAGAAATATATTAATACAAGAAAATATAGAATTTGAAGAAATATCTTGGAATAAAGATGCATTAATAATAAAAAATGCACAAGAAAAAGACATTCAAGAATTAGACATTTATAAACAAGGTCACATATATTTACAAAGTCTATCTTCAATGATACCACCAATTATACTTTCACCAAAACCACAAGAAAATATACTAGATATGACAGCAGCACCACGGAAGCAAAACAACACAAATAGCAGCAATTACACAAAACAATGCATCAATTACAGCATGTGAAATGAATACAGTTCGCGCCCAAAGGTTAAAATATAATTTAGAAAAACAAGGTGTTAAATGTGCATATGTTATGGTGCAAGATGCACGTAATTTAGATGAATTTTTTTCATTTGATAAAATATTGTTAGATGCACCATGTAGTGGAAGTGGAACAATAAATATACAAGATAGTAATCTAGAAAAGATTTTTACTACTAAATTAATACAAAAAACCACAAAAGCACAATTATCTTTATTAAGAAAAGCAATAAACATATTAAAAACTGGAAAAGAGATGATATATTCAACATGTTCAATACTTGAAAAAGAAAATGAAGAAATACTACAAAAAGCATTAGAAGGAACAAAAGCAAAGATTATACCAATAAATTTAAAAAACATAGAAGAAATACCATTATTACCAGTAAAATTACCAGGTACAATATGTATAGCTCCAAGTGAACTATATGAAGGATTTTTTATTGCAAAAATAAGAAAAGAATAGTGTACAAATAACACTATTCTTTATTCATATATTGTATAAGTTCAAGAACGATATTTTTATCATGTTCACTTAATTTATAAAAACCTATAATAGTAGGATCTATCTTTAATTCATCAGATATATCCAAATAATCCTGCAAAACATAAGTAGGGGTAATATGATAAGTATTACACAATTTAACTAAAGTATCAATACTACCTTTAGTTTTATCCCTTTCTAAATCTGAAATATATCTAGGGGCTAAATCTAAAAGTTCAGCAACATCTTCTTGAGTATATCCTAAAGATTTTCTAGTTCTTTTTAATAAAGAACCAATACGAATATTTAATTTCTTTTTTTCTGATTTCATAAATTATCACCTATAAATAAAATAACAAAAATAATTATATAATTGAATGTGTTTATATAATTATATATTGTGGAAATAATATTGAAAAATATACATATAAAAAAATATATACAAAAAAGTGCAAAAACATTTGACATTTTTTTTATTATAATAGATAATAAATGTGTAAATTTTTTGAAGAAAAATAATATAAAAATACATAGGAGGAAATGAAAATGTACATGTTTAATAGGATAACAGTTAATCCACAATTACCAAAAAGAATAAATAAATTATCTGAAATGTCTAACAATTTATGGTGGGCATGGAATAGTGAATATTTAAGACTTTTTAAAGAAATTGATATTGATTTATGGGAAACAATAGGAAAAAATCCAGTTAAGTTTTTAAAACAAGTATCACAAGAAAAACTTGAACAAGCAGCAAATAATTCTGAATTAGTAAAGATGTATGACAAAGTTGTCAATGATTTTGAAGGATATATGAACAGTAAAACAACATGGTTTTCTAAAAAATATCCTAATAATAAAAATGACTTAATAGCATACTTTTCAGCAGAATATGGATTAGATGAAATTTTGCCAATATATTCTGGTGGATTAGGAATATTATCTGGAGATCATCTAAAATCTGCAAGTGACTTAGGAATACCTTTTGTTGCTGTAGGACTATTATATAAAAATGGATATTTCCATCAAAAAATAAATGCAAATGGACAACAAGAAAGTATATATCAAAATATAGATTTATATAATTTGCCAATTACTCCTGTAAAAAATAATAAAGGAGAAGAATTAATAATAGATGTAAAATTGCCTAAGAAGAAATTATTTTTAAAAGTATGGCAAATAAAAATAGGAAGAGTAGTATTATATTTATTAGATTCAGATATAGATCAAAACATAGACCAAGAGTATAGAGAAATTACATTAAGACTATATGGTGGAGATCAACAAATGAGAATTAGACAAGAAATTGTCTTAGGCATGGCAGGAGCACATCTATTAAAAATATTAGACTTAAAACCAACAGTATATCACATGAATGAAGGACATTCATCATTCCTTATATTAGAAATAATAAAAGACATAATGGAAGAAAAACAAGTATCATTTGAAATTGCACGAGAAATAGCAAGTACAAAAACAGTATTTACAACACATACACCAGTACCAGCAGGAAATGACATATTCCCAATAGATTTAGTTGAAAAATACTTTAAAGATTTTTGGCCAAGACTTGGATTAAGTAGAGAGGATTTCTTAAAATTAGGAATGAAACCATGTAGTAATTTAGAACCAGGATTTAATATGGGAATACTTGCATTAAAAATAGCAGGAAAGAAAAATGGAGTTAGTAAATTGCATGGTGAAGTTTCAAGAGAACTATTTGGAGATGTATGGCCTAATATATCTGCTGATGAATCTCCTATAACACATGTAACAAATGGTATACACACATGTTCATGGCTTGCACCAAACTTAAAAGAATTATATAATAAATATTTAACACCATTTTGGCAAGATACTATATATGATGATGAAACATGGAAAAAAATACAAGAAATACCAAATGAAGAATTATGGAGTGCACATATAGACAGAAAAGTGAAACTACTACATCTTGTAAAAGAAAATGTAACACATAGATTAAAAGAAGCAGGATTAGGATATGATGACATACGAGATGTTACATCTAAACTAGATCCAAATGCATTAACAATAGGATTTGCAAGGAGATTTGCAACATATAAAAGAGCAACATTAATATTTAGAGATTTAGAAAGAATAACACAAATATTAAATGATCAAGAAAAACCTGTACAAATAATATTTGCAGGAAAAGCACATCCAGCAGACAAAGAAGGACAAGATTTAATAAAATACATACATGAAATATCTATGAAACCACAATTTAAAGGTAAAATATTTTTACTAGAAAATTACAATATACAAATAGCAAGGTATTTAGTAAGTGGTGTAGATGTATGGCTAAACAATCCAAGACGTCCTATGGAAGCATCTGGAACAAGTGGACAAAAAGCATCTGTAAATGGAGTTGTAAACTTTAGTATATCAGATGGATGGTGGGCAGAAGGTTACAATTCAAAAAATGGATGGTTAATTGGAACCAATGAACAATATAATTCTTATGAAGCACAAGATAGTGCAGATAGTGAAAGTATTTATAATACTTTAGAAAATAAAATACTTCCAACATATTATGATAAAGATGAAAAAGGAATTTCTAAAAAATGGATGGAATTAATGAAAAATTCTATTATTTCTACAGGAGGAAAATATAGTACTTCAAGAATGGTGGTAGACTATGTAGATAATTTATATATACCATTATGTAATTTAACCAATAAATATTTTACAAACTTAGAAGAAGTAACACAATATACAGCGTGGAAAGAAGAATTAATAAACAACTGGAACGACATAAAAATAACACAGTTAAGTAATTTAAATAATATAACAATAGATGCAGGAAATAACATAGAAGTAACTTGTGCAGTAGAGTTACCAAATATAAACAAAGAAAATATAGAAGTAGAAGTATATTATGGAAAAATATTAGATAATGGTGTAGTAAAAAGTATGGCAATAATTCCAATGAAATTACAAGAAAAAGTAGAAGATAAAGAAAATACATATATATATAAAGCAAAAGTAGAATTAACTACAGGAGGAAATTATGGTTACACATTTAGAGTAATGCCAAAACATAAAATGCTACTTGATGCTGAAAACCTTGACTTAGTAAAATGGATAACAAATGAATAAATGTTTATACATATGATATAGCAAGCTTTTAAGAGATTTTTATTATAGAGAATAATTATTTAGAAAATCTTTAATAAAAAATGTTAAAAAAACTATTGTTGAATATTAAATACAGTGATATAATATAAAAGTTCAAAAAACTGAACTAAAAATAAAAAAATAGGGGGATTCTTAAATGGAAGAAAACAAATCTAAAAACAAAAAAATTATTGTAATTGTTGCAGTAATTGCAGTAGTTGCTGTAATCGTAACAGCAATAGGAATATTTGTAAACGATTATGCACAAAGAGTAATACTTAGCCAAGAAATTGAGGAAATCAACAAAACAGCAAAAGTAAATCAAGAAATCAAAGCAAGTGGAAAATATGGTGAAGTAGAAAAAGCTTTAAAGGCATATATTACAGAATACCAAGGAGTAGGTGAAGAGATAGTAAAAGAATGCCAAAATGAAAAATTTGCTACTATACTAGCAGCAAGTAACTATGAAAAAGATGGACCAGAATTTGTTGAATCAAAAAAACTAATAAATGATTTAAAAGCAAAAGGAGAAGAAACAAAAACAAAATTAGCAGAAATGGTAACAGATGAATATAAACAAAAAAAAGCAGAAGAAGCAGGATTAACAGGAAAATATAAAGATTTATTTATTAGTAGTATAAAAGTAGAACAAGAACTAGATACAGTAAATAAAGTAATAGATAATATAAATAACTATTTATCAAAAGTTGATGATGTATTTAACTTCTTAAAAGAAAATAAAGGAAAATGGGAAATTAAAAATGATATAATTCAATTTAATTCAACAACATTATTAACAAAATACAATTCATTAGGAACAATGGTAAAAATAGCAGCACAAAAACTTACTTCAGTAAAATAGAAATAACAAATATAGTAGCATAAATATACATGTTTATGCTACTATATAAAAATAAAAAAATTAACTAATTTTAGAGAAAAGCTTTATATTAAATTTAATAAAAAAATTAAATTTAATATTTACAAAAATGAATATAAATGATATTATATGTATATAATTTAATTAATAAATATTCCTCTTTAGCTCAGTTGGTAGAGCGCTCGGCTGTTAACCGATAGGTCGTTGGTTCGAGTCCAACAAGAGGAGCCATAAAGAAGTTTTGTCGAACTTTTTGAAAAGCTTGATATGACTTGATTTTAAGATTACTAAAAAGTTTGGTTGAATTTTAATAGTTGGGGTGAGATACCTGAAAAGTATTCTCGTCTCAGCTTTTTTAATTGATTAAAAATTTTAGGTAAAAATTGCGGTTGAATGTAAAAAGTTATATTGCACAAACTGAAGAAGATATTGAAGGTGTTATTAATTTAAGGCAAAAATATAGAAATAAGTTAAGGAAATTTCAAAGAAAATACCTTAATAGAGGAATATAAAGCAAAGAAGATGATTTAATTCAAAAGGAAAAGGTTTAGACTTAGGATGTGGAATTGGACAATATAAATTTCACTGATAAAGTAATTTCAAAAATTGACTTTTCGATAGAAATTTGGTAAGATGTGCTATATAATTTTTGGGAGGCAAATTATATGAAAAAATTGTTTTTATCAGTTATAGTCATATTAGCACTTTTGTGTAACAACAATATGGTTTTGGCATCATCTGGACGCTTAAGAAGTAACTCAATAAAAAACGTTAATGGAGTTTTATATGGACAACATGGTGGTGATAATCATTGGCATGTGGCAATTAAAAATAGTAATGGAACTTATAATGCATCAGGTGATCCAATTTATTCAGATCCTAGTAAAAGTTCACAAAGTACATCGTCAAGTTCTTCATCAAAAAATAATGGTGGCAATGCAAATAATAATAGCAGCACAAATGGTAAGAGTAGTACAAACAGTGATAATAATTCAAGAAATGTGAGTACTTCTCCTGTTGAAAAATTAAGTAATGATACATCATTATTAAGTTTAAAAATTGATGAACAAGAAATAACTCTAGTAGATGCTATGACATATGAAACATATAATCAAAAAATCACTGTAGAGGCAATTGCAAGAGATAGTAAATCAACAGTTTCTGTTGATGATACAAAGAATTTAACTATTGGAGAAAATAAAATCATTATTAAAGTAACTGCAGAAGATAAATCTGTTAAAAACTATGAACTTACTGTAATTAGAAAAAAAGTATTAAGTAACAATAAGAATGTAAAAGTTATTATAAATGATAAAGAAGTAACATTTAATAATTATGAAAGTGACAGAATATATATTTCTAATAGTATACAAAACTTAGATATACAATGTGTAGTAGAAGATGCTAATGCAAAAGTTGAAATCATAAATAATAAAGAGCTAAAAGAAGGGGAAAACAAAATTACAGTAACGGTAATTGCAGAAGATGAAACAAAACAAGATTATATTGTTAATATATATAGATATGAAGAGAATGAAGAAACTATATCTGGTATCATTGGTTTAGTTTTATTAGTAGTAATTGGAGTTGGAATATATTTTATTATTAAAAAGATAAAAAAATATTTTATTAAAAAAAGTAAAAAAGAGGATATATAGTAGTTTGATAATTTATTTATATATGCACTTACTGTAACAAGTAGGTGCTTTTAACAATTAGAAACTTTAGTAGTGATTAAAAATATAAGGTGAGGTGAATTGTGAAAACAAGAATTGTATGATATATTTAAAATTATTATAGACTTGAAAAATGTTAATAACTTTCGCTATTTTGAAAGTAAGATATTTAGTTTTAAAAGTAGTAATATATTGAAAGAAAAATGAACAAATATATTGTTCATTTTTTGTTTATATGATAATATATAATAGGTATTATGAATATAATAATAGTACAATTATTTTGTTTTTAGGGAGTTTAAGAATGAGTGAAAATGTAAAAGAAAAAGAAAATGTTGAGGTTAAAGAAAAAATAGATGATGTAAAAGATGAAATACAAGTGAAAAATCCAACTAAAATAACGAAAAAGAAGGGAAAAAAGAAGGGTTCAAAACCAAATAAACCAAAACAAGAAGACAAAGTTGAAGAAGAAACAAAAATAATAAATGAAGTACTAGCTGATAAAACAGATGAATGTGCAGAATTGAATAAAGAAAATATAAAAAGCGATATTGAACAAGAAATTAGTAATAATAAGAAAAATGAAGAAAACAATGTTGATAAAGAGATTAATATAAAAAAGGAAGATGAGAAACTTAATATAGAAAAAAATGAGGAAAAAAATAATATAATAGAAGATGATAAAAATACAAAAAATAATGAGCAGACTATAGAAGCTAAAGAAGAAAATGAGGAAAAACCAAGTAAGTTACATAAATATCCTATAATTATAACTGTTGTAATAGCTATTGTATTTATATTAGGAATACTATTTTCAACAGTATTTGCACTAAAGAATAGAACTAGTGACAAAATTATTTCTGGTATAACTGTAAAAGGTGTAGAAGTTTCTGGATTAACAATACAAGAAGCAAAAGATAAAATATATGAATTAGTAAATAAAAAGTTAAAAAAGGATATAGCTTTACAACATGGTGAATATGAAACAACAATAATGCCAGAGCAAATAGAAGCAAAGTTTGGTATAGAAGAAGCTGTAAATATGGCTTATAATATAGGAAGAAGTGGAAAACTTTTAAAAGATAATTTTACTATAATAAATTCATATATGAGTAAAACAGAAATAACACCATCATTTTCATATAGCGAAGAAGGAATAAAAAGCTTTATAGAAGGAATATCTGGTAATTTGCCAGATACAGTTAAACAAAGTAGTTATTATATAGATAACAATAATTTAATAATAAATAAAGGAAAAGCAGGAGAAGTTGTAAAGGAAGAAGAATTAAAAAATTTAATTTTAGAAAATATAGTAAATTTGAAATTTGATGAAGAAACAATACAAATACCAACTGAAGTTAAACAACCAGATGTAGTAAATATACAAAAAATCCATGAGGAAATATATAAAAAACCGCAAGATGCATATTATACAAAAGATCCATTTACAGTATATCCACATATAAATGGTGTAGACTTTAATATTACTATTGAAGAAGCAGCTAATTTAGTAAATAGTGATGCAGAAGAAATAACCATACCACTAAAAATTACAGAACCACAGATAAAGACAAATCAAATAGGTTCAGAAGCATTTCCTAATTTGCTTGCTACATATGCTACAACATTTTCTACAAAAAATGGAAATAGAACAAATAATATACGTTTAGCAACAAATAAGATAAATGGAGTTGTATTACTGCCAGGTGAGGAATTTTCATATAATAAAATAGTAGGAAAAAGAACTGCACAAGCAGGATTTAAACCAGCAGCAGCATATTCAGGTGGAAAGGTAGTACAAGAATTAGGAGGAGGAATATGTCAAGTATCTTCTACTTTATATAATTCTGTATTAAGAGCAAATTTAGAAATAGTAAGAAGATCTAATCATAGATTTGCAACAGGATATTGTCCATTAAGCACAGATGCAACAGTATCATGGGGAGGGCCAGAATTTATTTTTAAAAACTCAAGAAAATATCCTATAAAAATAGTTGCTTCAGTAAATGGAGGTAGAATAAATGTAGAGATATATGGATGTAAAGAAGAAGTAGAATATGATGTAGAAATAAAATCAGAAACATTACAAATAATACCAATGAAAACTGTTTTTAGAACAAATGCGAGTTTACCTGTTGGAACACAAAAAACAGTACAAAAAGGGCATGGAGGCTATAAATCAAGAGCATATAGAATATTAAAATTGAATGGAAATGTTGTATCAAAAACATTATTATCTACAGATACATATGCACAACTAGAAACTATTATAGAAAAAAATTAAAAGGAGAATTAGTTATGAATTGGAATGAAAATGTATTACAAAAAATTGAATGGAATGGTGAAATAAGCAATATAGAGCAAAAGAAAAAAGTAGCATGTAAATTAGCAAAAAGAGTAAAAGATGGAGAAACTATAGGTTTTGGTTCTGGTTCTACATCACTTTTAGCAACAAAGGAAATAGCAAAAAGAGTAAAAGAAGAAAAATTAAATATCTTAGCAATACCAACATCATATGAAATAAATATGTTATGTTTAAATTTAGGGATACCAACTACCACATTAATAGACAAAAAACCAGATTGGTGTTTTGATGGAGCAGACGAAGTAAATTCTAAAAATTGGTTAGTAAAAGGAAGGGGCGGAGCAATGTTTAGAGAAAAACTAAACATTGCAAGTTCTAAAGAAAACTATATATTAGTAGATGATAGTAAATTTGTAGAAAATATATGTGATAAATTCCCAATACCAGTAGAAGTATTTCCAAATGCAATAAATTATGTAAGACAAGCATTATTAGATTTAGGAGCAGAAAATATAGTTTTAAGATTAGCAAAAGGAAAAGATGGACCTGTTATAACAGAAAGTGGTAATGTAATAGTAGATGCTATATTTAGAAATGTAGATGAAACTTTAGAAAAAAGGTTAAAACAAATAGTAGGTGTAGTAGAAACTGGTTTATTTATAGGATATGATGTAATAATAGAAAAATAGAAGAAAATCTAAGAATTTAGAGTAGGTGAAAAGTAGTGGAAGACAATAAAATAATAAGTCCAGAATTAGAAGATATAGAAGAAGAGAGATTAGAAAATTCGTTAAGACCTAAGACGTTAAAGGAATATATAGGACAAGATAAAGTAAAAGAAAGTATGAAAATATATATAGAGGCTGCCAAAAAAAGAGGTGAGCCTCTTGACCATGTTTTGCTATATGGACCACCAGGACTTGGAAAAACAACTTTATCTAATATAATTTCTAATGAAATGAATTCAAATATAAAAATAACATCTGGACCTGCAATAGAAAAACCAGGAGATTTAGCAGCATTATTGACAAACTTATCTGAATTTGATGTACTATTTATAGATGAAATCCATAGATTAAATAAAAGTGTAGAAGAAATATTATACCCAGCATTAGAAGATTTTACATTAGACATAATAATAGGAAAAGGACCAAGTGCAAGATCAATTAGATTAGATTTACCTAAATTTACATTAATAGGAGCAACTACAAAAGCAGGTTCACTTACAACACCATTACGAGATAGATTTGGCATAGTAAGTAGATTAGAATTATATACAAAAGAGCAATTAGAGTTAATAGTAAAAAGATCTAGTATAATATTAGGGGTAGATATAGAAACAAATGCTGCAATGGAAATAGCGAGACGTTCTAGAGGAACACCAAGAATAGCAAATAGAATTTTAAAAAGAGTGAGAGATTATGCATCAGTTTTAGGTGATGGAAAAGTAACATTAGAAATAGCAAAAATTGCGCTAAACAAATTAGAAATTGATGAATTAGGCTTAGATGAAATAGATAGAAAAATGTTAGAAACAATAATACAAAAATACAAAGGTGGACCAGTAGGAGTAGAAACCTTAGCAGCAACAATTGGAGAAGAAACAGAAACACTAGAAGATGTATATGAGCCATATTTAATGCAGATAGGTTTTTTATCTAGAACACCAAGAGGAAGAATAGCTATGCCAGATGCATATACACATTTAGGACTAACATATGAGTCTTAAAAAATAAGTATTTGAGAAAATTAATAGATAATACTCCAGTAATTTCTGATATTAGAAAAGAGTTTTATAAAAAATATTACAACTAAGATATGAAAAAATATTAAAATGTAGTTATGATAATAAAATAAATAATAAAAGGAGAAACTATGAAGTTATTAATGCATACATGTTGTGCTCCATGTAGTATATATTGTATAGATACATTAAGAAATGAACAAATAGAGCCAACCCTATATTGGTATAATCCTAATATACATCCATATACAGAATATAAAAAAAGAAGAGAAACATTATTAGAATATGCAAATAGTATAGATATACATACAATTTTTGAAGAAGAGTATGGTTTAGTAGAATTTACAAAAAGTGTAATAGAAAATTTAAATAATAGATGTACTACATATTGTTACAAAGTAAGATTAGAAAAAACGGCAAGTTATGCAAAAGAACATGGATATGATGCATTTACAACAACATTATTAGTTAGCCCATATCAAAATAATAAAGCAATAAAACAAATAGGAGAAGAAATAGCAAGAAAATATGATATACAATTTTTATATAGAGATTTTAGAGTAGGATTTAGAGAAGGTCAAAATAAAGCAAGACAATTAGGCTTATATATGCAAAAGTACTGTGGATGTATTTTTTCAGAATCGCTTCCAAAAGATGATTACAAAAGTTTAAATCCTATAACTCCAAACGGATATGAATATCAAAAAGAACCAAGATTGCAAGTAAAAAGAATAGAAAATAAAGATGATTATATGGAAATTTTTTTAGAGGCAGATCCTTCAGAAAATATGATACGTAAGTATCTAAGTGATTCTGATGTATATGCACTAAAAAAAGAAGAAGAGATAATTTGTATTGCAGTAATTCTACCGATTTCTAGAAAAGTATTAGAATTAAAAAACATAGTTACAAAAGAAAAATATAGAAATAAGGGGTATGCAAAAATATTATTAAAATCATTGTGTGGTAATTATAAACAAAAATATGAGAAGATGTTAGTAGGAACAACAGAAAACAATATTCCATTTTATGTAAAACTTGGGTTTGATAAATATGAAAAAACAATAAAGAATTTTTTTATAGATAATTATGAAGAAGAAATAAAGGAGGGAGAATTAGTTTGTACTGATATGATATATTATTCAAAAAATCTAAAAAAGAGATAGATAAATTTAGTATAATTTAAAATAATAGAGGAAATTATTACTGGAAATAGAATAACAAAAAGTGAGTATATGTATATTAATAAAAAATTTTTGATAATTGTAATATAGAATTTAATAAAGATAATTTGATTTCTGAATTTATTTTATGCTCGGTTTTATTGATGAATTGTAAACCAAAATAATGATATAATTCAAAAGAAAACTAGGAGAGGAAATAATGTGGGTTTGACACTAGTTGCTATATTAATTTTTATGAACAATTTTAATGAAAAAGAAAATAAATAGATTTGTGGTTATATGCTTTAGCGCAAATTTGTTTAATATATATAAGGTAAAATTTATAAATAGAGGTATAAAAGTGGAAAAGATAAAAAATAAGAAAGTTTTATTAACAGTATATATAGTATTTGCAATAGCATTTATATTGCCATCACTCATATATATAATAAAAGGAAGAGGTATAATCAACTTAAATTGTGACTTTTCATTCTTCTTTGCAAATCCAACAAAAGTATTAAGCACACAAAAAATAATTAGTACTATTGCATATGTTACAATATTTACAGGACTTTCTATTGCATATTATTTAATAATAAAATATAATAAAACAATATTTACATCAGGTGAGCAAGTAGCAAAATTTATTTTAATTATATCTACAATATTTTTTATGATGTTGCCATTCACAAGTACAGATATATTTTATTACATGGCAACAGGAAGAAGTGAAGCTAAATATGGTGTAAATCCATATTATACGTCAGTTGCACAATTGATGCAAAATGAAGAATATAAAGAAGATGCAAGTACAGATGAAATATTAAAAAAAATGCCACAAGTATGGAAAAAAACTACTATAGTATATGGACCTGTTTGGCCATTAATATGTAAAATACTAAGTATGATATCTATGGGAAATTTATCATTTTCATTGTTTATTTATAAATTATTTAATTTAACTTTACACTTATTAAATTGCTACTTAATTTATAAAATTTCAAATAAAAAGAAAATATTTGCATTAATATATGGTTTAAATCCTATGGTATTATTAGAAGGAATAGTAAATGTACATAATGATATGTTATCTATATTTTTTATTTTAGTAGCATTATTTTTCTTTATAAAAAAGAAAAAAATAGTACCTGCAATCATATTTTTAAGCGTAGCAACAGCTGTAAAATATTATGCAATACTATTAGTACCATTTTTAGTAATATATTATTATAGAAAAGAAAAAATATCAAAAAGAATATTATATTCTTTAGGGCTTGCTATAATATTTGTAGCAGTATTAATAGTGTGTTATTTATTTTATATGCAAGATTTAGATGTACTAAAGGGAATAGCAGTTCAACAAGGTAAATATGCTGGGTCTATATTTTTAATTATGTTTTTAAATATAAGTCCAAAATTTGCAAATTTAGCGACAAAAGGATTTACATTAGCATTTATAGTAATTTATTTATATAATATAATAAAACTATTGTTTACTAAAAAAGAAATATCATTAACTAAAAATATGCGTATATATAATAGCCTATTAATACTATTTATATTTGGAACAATTACTAATTTGCACTCTTGGTATATAATGTGGATATTACCAACTATACCATGGCAAACATCGAAAACAATAAAAAACATTATAAATATTACAACAGCATCGCAAATAGCATATTGGATATTTTTCTTATTTTCAGAAGCATATACATATAGTCAATACTATTGGCTAACAATGATGTTTGTTATATTGTTTATGTGTATAATAGGAAGTATAAAAAGTAAAAAGAAAGAAGGACTAGAATGCAAAAATCAATAAAAAAAGTATTAAAATACTTTTTAGTAATACTAATTTTGATTGTAAGTTATATAAGTATTCTAACAGCAACATCTCTTATTCCACAAAAAGCAATAAAAGACAATGTAATGAAAAGTGCAAATATATTAAAAGAACAAGGAAATAATTTATTTTTACGAATACCATATAGAAGCAAATACTTAAAATTTGATAATTATACTGATGCATTAATGCTTAATACAGCGTATTCAATAGATTCAGCTCATCCATTAGAATCTAGTATATTATGTAGAAAAAACTATATTCCAGGAGTTACTAAAGTTGTATTTGAAGATACTGCATATGAACTAAAATCAGCTTCTAAATATAAATACCTAGATCAAGTGGGAGAATTAAATGATACAGTAAATGAAGATATAGATGAATCATTTGAATATGCAAGGTATTGGCATGGATATTTAATATATTTAAGAATTATGTTATGCCTATTTGATATAACATTAATAAGAATTATACTAATAATAATGTTTACTATATTAATTTGTATATTAATATATTTAATATATAAAAATATAGGAGGATATGTAGCATTAATATTTTTACTAGCATTTATATCTGTTGAATATTTTTATATTGGAGTTTCTTTACAAGGGTGTGGAATTTTTTTTGTTACAGTAATTTCTAGTATAATATTAATTAGAAGATATTATAAAATTAAGGATATTTTTCTGATGTTTTTAATAATAGGTTCTATAACAAATTTTATAGATTTTTTAACAGTACCAATAATAACATTAGGAATACCTTTTATAATATATTTTTTATTAGAACAAAAGAAGGAAGAATTTAATTTAAAGAAAACAATATTATTAATAGTAAAATTGGGATTAAGTTGGGGAATTGGATTTTTTGGAACATGGATTATGAAATGGATAGTTGTAGATTTGCTATTTAATAGAAATATAATAAGTACGTCATTTAAGCAATTACAATATCGAAGTATAGGAATAAATACTATAAAATTTAGTAAGGTATTAGAACAAAATTTTAGATATTGTATAGAAATGATATTTATTGAATTAATTATTTCAGTTATATATCTAATAAAAAATGCAAATAAATATAAAAAAGAAGTAGATTTAGTAAAGATTTTGCCATATGCAGTAACTCTTATTATACCAATTGTATGGTATTTTTTACTAAAACAGCACTCATTTCAACATTCATTTTTTACATATAGAAACACAATTTTATTTACAATATCATTACCACTTATAATTACTAATTTAATAAAAAAAAGGAGAGAATAACGTTTTGGCAAGATTACTTTTAATAGATGGAAATAGTATATTAAATAGAGCATTTTATGGAATAATGGGAAATAAAATGTTAATGACAGAAGATGGGACCTATACAAATGCAGTATATGGTTTCTTAAGTATAATGTTTAAAGTACAAGAAGAGCTAACACCAGACTACCTAGTAGTAGCATTTGATAAAAAAGGACCAACTAAAAGGCATGAAATTTATAAAGAATATAAAGCAAATAGAAAAGGAATGCCAGAAGAACTAGCAGTTCAAATGCCAATAATAAAAGAAGTATTAGAAGCAATGAATATTAAGATAATAGAAAAACAAGGATATGAAGGAGATGATATAATAGGTACATTATCTAGATTTGGAGAATCAAATGGATTAGATGTAACTATTTTATCAGGAGATAGAGATAATTTTCAACTAGCAACAGATAAAATTACAATTCAAATTCCAAGAACAAAAGAAGGTAAAACACATACAGACAATTATGATAGAAAAAAAGTAATAGAAGAATATGGAATAGAACCATATCAATTAATACAAGTAAAAGGGCTAATGGGTGATACATCAGACAATATCCCAGGAGTTCCAGGAGTAGGAGAAAAAACAGCTTTAAACCTAATTAAACAGTATACAGATATAGACAATTTATATGCAAAAATTGAAACAAATACAGATGAAATAAAAGGAAAATTAAGAGAAAAGTTAATAGAAAATAAAGAGCTTGCACTACTTTCAAGAGAGCTTGGAAGAATAAATATAGATTCACCAATAGAAGAAAATTTAGATCAAATGAAAGTAGAAGAATGGGACAAGCAAAAAGTATTAGAGTTGTTTAAGAAATATAGATTTAATAGATATATAGAAAGATTTAATCTAGATCTTGAAAACACACAAAAGAAGAATTTAGCAGATATGTTTACAGTTGAAAACATTACAACAAAAGAACAAATAAGTAATGTATGCAAATATATATATGAAAACAAAAAAATGATATATTATTGTGGAACAATAAAAGAGGATATATGTGAAAATATAATAAAATATAGAATATGTAATATAAGTATAATAAACCAACAAAAAAATATTGTTTATTATTATAATTTTAACGATATAGATGAATTTGTTAATAATTTTAAAGATATATTTGAAGATGAACAAATACAGTTATATGGTTTTGAATTATCAAGAGATTATATACTATTAAAACAAATAGGAATACAAGCACAAAATTTAATATTTGACGCAAAAATTGCAGCATATCTTTTAAATCCTACAACATCTAAATATACCATTGATGGATTAGCAATACAATATTTAGATTTAGACATTAACACATATTTAGAAACAAATGGAATAAAAGAAGAAAAACAGCAATTAAATTTATTTGATGGTATAGAGCCTAAAAAAGAAGAAGAGCAATATAGAAATTCAAGTTATGCCTATTGTATAAATAAGTTAATAGAAGAACTAAATACAAAGCTGAAAGAAGAAAATTTATTAGATTTGTTTAATAATATAGAAATGCCATTAATAGAAGTATTAGCAAACATGCAATATACAGGGATGTATGTAGATAAAGAAGAATTAATACAATATGGATTAACATTAAAAGAGCAAATAAAAACACTAACACAAGAGATACATTTATTAGCAGGAAAAGAATTTAACATAAATTCACCAAAACAATTAGGTGAAATACTGTTTGAAAAACTAGAACTTCCATATGCAAAAAAGAATAAGAATGGATATTCTACAGATGTAGATGTATTAGAAAAACTAAAAAATGAACACCCTATAATAGATAAAATATTAGAATATCGTGGAATTATGAAATTAAATTCAACATATGTTGAAGGATTACTACCATATATAAATGAAAAAGACAATAGAGTACATTCATACTTTCACCAAACAGTAACTGCAACAGGAAGAATAAGCAGTACAGAACCCAATTTACAAAATATACCTACAAGAGTGGAGATAGGCAAAAAAATAAGAAAAGCATTTAAGCCACAAATGGGAGCAATATTTTTAGATGCAGATTATTCACAAATAGAACTTAGAGTGTTAGCACATATTTCAGAAGATGAAAATATGATAGATGCATTTAAAAATAATGAAGATATTCATAAACAAGCAGCATCGAAAGTATTTAACATTCCACTACAAGAAGTAACACATGATCAAAGATCTAAAGCAAAAGCAGTAAATTTTGGAATAGTATATGGAATTAGTGATTTTGGACTTGCAGAACAATTAGGTGTGCCAAAAAAAGTAGCAAAAGAATATATTGAACAATATTTAGAAAAATATAATGGTATAAAAAAATTTATGGATGATGTAGTAGAAGATGCAAAAGAACGAGGATATGTACAAAGCATGTTTGCAAGAAAGAGATATATACCAGAATTAAAGTCAAGTAGCTATGTAGTAAGACAATTTGGTGCAAGAGCAGCAATGAACACACCAATACAAGGAACAGCAGCAGATATAATGAAAATAGCAATGATAGATGTATTTAATAAATTAAAAAAGAATAATTTAAAATCTAAAATTGTATTACAAGTACATGATGAGTTAATAATAGAAGTATATGAAGAAGAATTACAACAAGTAAAAAATATATTAAAAACATCAATGGAAAATGCAGCAAGCTTAAAAGTTCCATTAATAGTAGAATTATCAGAAGCAAACAATTGGTATGAGGCAAAATGATGTATAAACTTAAGAAGAAAAAGGAGAGAAAAGTAAATTGAAGAAAACAGTAAAAATAATACTTCTAACTTTACTAATACTAATAATTATATTACTATTAGTGTTTAAAGTATTTAGAGTTCAAGATATAGTATTAAAAAAAATATATCCAAAAGAATATTCAGAATATGTATATAAGTATTCTAAAGAATATGAAGTAGACCCATTACTTGTGTTTGCTATAATAAAAGCTGAAAGCAATTTTAATCCTAATGTAGTGTCTAGTAGTAATGCTATAGGTCTTATGCAATTAATGGACACAACAGCAGAAGAAATAGCAAATAAGTTAAATATATTGTACGTGAAAAAAACATCATTATATAATCCAGAATTGAACATACAATTAGGTACAAAATACTTTTCTAATTTAATGAAAGAGTATGAAGGAAATTATTTATTAGCATTAACAGCATATAATGCAGGGATTGGAAATGTAAAGAAATGGATAGACCAAGGCACAATAAATCCAGATGCATCAGATATAGAAAATATTCCTTTTAAAGAAACAAATAGTTATGTAAGAAAAATAGTAAGAGATTATAAAATTTATAAAGAGTTGTATAAAGAGTAAGATAAGTTAATTACATTATGATTGTAATATTTAAATGCAAAAAAACAAGATAGCAATTTATAGAAATAAATGGAGGTCATTATGGAGTTTAAATATGAAAGAAAGATTAACTATTATGAAACTGATAAGATGGGAATAGTACATCACTCAAATTATATTAGGTTTTTAGAAGAGGCAAGATGCAGATGGATGGATAATCAAGATATATCTATGGAAAAACTAGAAGAAATAGGATTAACAATTCCAACACTAGAAATTTATTGTAGATACAAATATCATGTTACAAGTGGAGATATAATAATTATTATACCAAGGATCATAGAATTTAATGGCGTTAGAATGATGATATCGTATAAAATGATAGATAAAAAAACAGGAAAAGAAGTTATACAAGCAACCTCAAAACATTGCTTTACTGATAAAACATTAAAACCTATAAATTTAAAAAAGAAGTATGAGGAAGTATATAAAAAATTTCATAATTTGGTGGAAAATCAAGTATTATAAAAGTTATTAGAAACAAAATAAGATAAATATAATATTTTGAATTTGAGGTTATAAAATAAATTAAATCCTCTATAAAAATTGTATGGTTTAAAATATAGAAAGATAAAACTTATTACCTTACAATAATACTTATTCCATATTAAGATTACTTTACACTCAGACTATACAACACACGTGGAATGTTGCTCGGTGCTATATCTAAAAGATTCGATACAATAGTTGAATTTACTGCATTTGAAGATTTTGTTAGTTTTGAGAGAAAAGGTAAAAATAAGGTTAAAAGAGTGGAAAATAATAAAATCAAGGTAACGATAGAAGTTGATATGGTATGCGGAGTAGTATAAATTTATTATAGAAAATATAAATGTTTGGAGGTAAAACTTAAAAGGTAAAGTATGTAATAATTTAATTGTTATATGCTTTCTTTTTTTGACTTTTTATGGTAAGATATAATAAAAATTGTAAGAGGAAAATAGATAGTAAAAGAGGAAATTATGAAATTTATAAAAAATGAGGAAGAATTTTTGAATTTTTTCTCTAGCAGTTTATATAATAAAATTATAAAAGAATCAACAATAAAGATAAATAGAAAATTAAATAAAAGAGAATATAAAAATATAATTTTGAATTTATATAAGGAATTAAAAAATTATGAATATAGGACAGATGTAATAGATGAAAAGTTATTTACTTATAAAACTAATAATGTGGCTCGAATAATACCTATATTATCTGTTAAAGATGAGTTATTATATTATTTTGTATGTAAAATGCTTGAAGATGAAATAGCAGTTAATAGAACAGAAAATACATATGGTGGTTGGAGAATTGGAAATAAGATAAAGATAGAAGAGGATGCAGAAATAGAATATGTATATAAAAGCTATAATCCTACTTTATGGAACGAAAATTGGAAAGAATTTCAAAATATATTATTTAATAAAATTCAAACATTAGATGATAATGATATGGTATTAAAGTTAGATATAGCTAATTTTTATGACAATATAAATTTAAGTTTACTTGAAAAGAAATTATTGGTATCAGTGCCAGTTGAAAAGTTAGAATTTATTAATATGCTTATGTATTTTCTAAGAAATTGGAATTTAAAAAATGATAGATACCATTTAAAATCCGTTGGAATTCCACAAAATGAGTTTGGAGACCAGTCGAGACTATTAGCAAACTTTTATTTACAAAATTATGATAAAATAGTAAAACAAATTTGTGATATTTCGAATGCAGTATATATTAGATATGCAGATGATCAAATAATTATTTTAAAAGAAAATGAAAAGTTGAACAACATTATGTATGTGATTTCAAGAGAACTAAATGCCTTAGGACTTAACCTAAATGCGAGTAAAGTGAAAAAATATAATAAAGAAACAATACAAATTTTATATGGTATACCAGTATTTAAATTAATTGATGAGCAAAAATATGATGAAGCTGTTAATAAGTTTTTTGAATTTTATAATAGAGAAGATGTTGATTTTAATTATACTAGTTCTCTTAAGAGATTTTTAAATATTGGTCTTGATAAATTTAATATGTCCAATAGAAATAAACTAAAATCAATAATTACAGAATATCAATTTGTTAGAGAAAGTAATGAATATTATATGAGAAAGATATATAACAATTTATTAAAAGAAGAAAGAGGAGACTTTATTAATTTGATATATAAAATTTCAAAAGAAACTACATATAATGCTTTTCATTATAATGCAATAAATTTTTTTAATAGAATAAATGTAACAGACAATATAGATGAGATAATTTCAAGAATACAAGAGATAAAAATGCTATAAGTAGATTGATAAAAAAGTGATTATAAACTGCGATTAAAAAGGAGGAAATTTATGAGTGATAACCAAATAACAATGCAACCAGAAGAATCATATAAAATTATTAGAAATAGTGTACTAACAGCACAATCAAAAGTATATACAATTGTAAACTCTGCAATGGTACAAGCATATTGGGAGATAGGGCAAGAAATACATAAAGCATGTGGAGAAAATGATAGAGCAGAATATGGTAAAAAACTATTACAATATTTATCAGAACAATTAACGAAAGAATTTGGAAAAGGATTTACAGTTACAAATTTAAAATATATGAGACAATTTTATCGTGCTTTTCCAATTCGCCACACACTGTGTGACGAATTGAGTTGGTCACATTATAGACT
>CAOKHI010000019.1 GCA_948468275.1 uncultured Clostridium sp.
TGTAAAATCTAAATAAAAACAAAAAAATGGGACAAACGAAAAAATTCAATAAAATGATAACTTGATATAAACAATCGAAAGATGATATAATGTAAAAGAAGTATAATATTTTTAAGAAAAGGATGAGATATTAGATATGAAAAAGAAAATAATTATATTAGTAGGAATTATTGCTTTAATTTTATTAACAACAAATTTACTTTCAATGGCAGATTTAAGAGCACAAATAAGTAGCTCAGAAATTGATATAAAAGAAGGACAAGAAGTATTTATAACATTAAAATTTAATAACTATAATGAAATAAAGCAAGGAATAAATGCATACAAAGCAACATTAGAATATGACAAAGAAATATTTGAGGAAGTGCAAGAAGAAAAACTAGTATGCCAAAACGGTTGGGAAAATTTAAAATATAACCAAGCAACAGGTGAATTTGTAGCAATCAAAAAAGTAGGAACTAATATACCAGAAGAAGTTGTAAAAATATCATTAAAAGCAAAAGCAGGAGTAAAAGCAGGAGTTACTGAAATAAAAATAAAAGATATAGTTACATCAGAAGGAGAAAAAGATATATCTGTTGAAACAACAAAAGTAAGCATAAATATTATAGAAGAACAACAAGAAAAACCAGAAGAGCCAAAAACAGAAAAAATCCTATCAAACAAATATAAAATATTACAAGGAGAAATTTTAAACATTATACCAAATACAACAGTAGAACAATTTAAGAAAAATGTAACTTTAGAAAATGTAACAACAGATCCACAAATGGTATTTACAGATACAGACGGAAAGATACTACAAGAAAATGACATAGTAAAAACAGGAACAAAATTAAAAGTAGGAAATACATTAAAATATGACTTAATTGTAAAAGGAGATATAGATGGTGATGGACAAGTAAGCATAAATGATGTAGCAAAATTAAAATTACATTTAATTAGCATACAATTATTGCAAGGAATAGAATTAAAAGCAGCTAACATAGATGACGATAAAGAAATTAGCATAAATGACGTAGCACAATTAAAACTAGTATTAATAGGGTTATTAGAACTAAAATAACAAAAAAGTAAAAGGGGATGAATTTAAAAAATGGAGAAAATACTAAAAAGTAAGATATTTCAAAAAAATATGTTAATAAAAATCAGTATTTTTGTAATAATATTTTTATTAATATCATTAGGCGTAATTTATGCAACAAATGCAAATAAAGGAGAGCTAAATGATGATGGAATAATTGACTATTCAGATGCAAGTTTATTAGAAAGACATTTAATTAATTTAGAACTTCTACCAGAAGAAAAAAGAGATAATGCAGATTTAAACAATGATGGAAAAATTACAGTAACTGACTTATCACTTTTAATTAAAAAAATAGAAAATAAAAGGGAATATAATATAGAAATTATAAATATGGATACACCAAACTATTATCCAAAAAAGAATGAAGAAATAGAAATAACATTTGGAGCATATATAAACTATGATGATGTATCAATTCAAAAAGTAGTAATTAATAATCAGGAATATAATGTAGAAAATTTAGGAAATGTATATAAATTAATACATAATGTAGGAGAACAATCTGGAAAAAAAGAATACCACATGACAAAAGTAATTTTAAACACAGGAACTGAGGTAAAAATAGATCACACATTTGCTGTATCTGTATTAAAGGCACAACCTTATATAGAAGAAAGCAGTTATAGACTAGAAGAAACTTTCGAAGGAAAAGCATATATAGACTTTAATTTAGTTGATGAAGAACAAAGCATTACATCTGCTCAATTTAGTGTTTATGAAATAGGATCACAAGAAGGAGTAGAACAAACATCAGAAGTAGCGATAATGCAAACAAACATTACTGCAGGAGAAAACCACCAAGAAGTAATAGCAGAAGATGGAAAAAGTTACAGAGTCATTATCAATGTAGCATATAATGCAGCAAAAGAAAAAATAGAAGGAAAAGAATACATAGGAGAATCATTCTCATATAGTAAAGAATTTACTATGGCACTAGATTATCAATTTAGTATAACTAATATTAAAACTTTAAAAGATGGACAACAAAGCAGTAAATTCGCTAAAAAAGAACCGATTTTAATTCAATTTAATAGTACAAATATAGCATACGAAAACACAAACAATACTAACTTTGAACCAAGCACAATAACAATAAACAACAAAGAATATGAAGTAACTAAACAAGAAGATAATTACATAGCAACCATTGATGGATTAGAACAAATTGGAGAAAATACAATTACAATAGATAAAGTAAAATTAAAAAATGGAAAAGAAATAACAATACAATCACAAAACAGTGTAGTTGTTATGATAGATGCACAAAAACCTGTAGTATCTAATTTACAAACACAAGAGAACATAGAAGAAAAAAATATTAAAGTAACATTCGAATTAGAAGATGAAGCAAAATCTATCCAATCAGCTAAAGTAGTACTTTATGATAGTGGAGAAAACATTATTTCAAGTCAAGACATAACAAAACAAGAAATAGAAAATGGAACAATAGAAAAAAACTTTACTACTAAAACAACAGATAAATATATTATAAAAGTAATTGCAACATATCATGAAACACAAGATAATCTTATAACTGATAGTGTTTTAATAGAAAAAGAGATTATGGCTAATGTTTTTGCAAAAATAAAAAAAGCAGAAACAAATAATATACAATTAGAAAAAAATGAAAATATAAAAATTACTTATGAAATTGAAACAAATAGCACAAGTGAAATTGCAAAAATCCGTGTTAATAACTTAGATTGCATTGCTAAAAAAGTATCTAATGGAATATATGAAATAGTTTTACAATCAGGAGAACAAGCAAAAGTATTAACACTTACAACAAGTAAAATTATATTTGAAAATGAAGCACAAGCAAATGTAGAAAATACAATATTGGTTAATGTATTAAAAGATATTCCAAAAATCGAAGAAATAAAACAAGAAGATAATTTAGCACAAAATGAAGTAACTGTAACATTTACTATAGTAGATCCAGATAATAGTTTTATAACAGGAAAAGTACAATTAGTAAAACCAGCAGGTGAAGGAACACAAGAGCAAATAATGCAAGAACAAACTATTCAAAGAGATGGTGAACATGGAAAAGTAATATTTCAAAATGTAGAAATTGACAAAGAATATACAGCAAGATTTATTGCAAATTATAATCGTTATCCAGAAGGTGACGATAATATAGTACAAAATCAAGTCATAAAAGAAGCAAAAATAATGTTAGTGGGTGACTATAACTTACAAGTAAATGACTTAAAAACAGCCAATGAAGAAAAATACACAAAATATTTTAACAAAAATGAAGAAATAACTTTAAGTTTTAATTGTAGTAATGCAACTAGCTTTTTACCAGAAAAAGCAATAATAGATGGAAAAGAATATTCATTAACACGTACACAAGGAACTGATATTTATACTACTAAATTACCTAGACTAGAAGAAAGTGGTGTAAAAGAATATAAAATAGAAACTATAATATTAAATAACAAAAGATTTTTAGATGTAGAAACACAACCAAAAATAAAAATAGAAGTATTAAAGCAAGAGCCAACAGTTACTAGTTTTAGATACAAAGAAGATGAAACAGATAAAAACAAGATAATAGCTAATTTTAATTTAAACGATATAGAAACAACTATTACAAATGGGACTATTGTAATTACAGATGACCACAAGAATGAAATTAAGACTCAAAGTCTAGTAACTAATAGCAATCAAATTATATTTGATAAAATAGACAGTGAATATTACAATATTAAAGTAACTGCTAACTATGACTTAGATACAAATGCTTTAGGTGCTGGCGAAAATGAATACTCTGAAAAAATATTATTACAAGAAGAAATTGATTTTACACAACGAAAAATACAATTAAAAGATATAAAAGATGTACAGTTATACCATATCTATCATGGCTTTCCAATGGAAATAAGAAATATTAGTAGTGATGAAATAATTGAAAATCCACAAAATTATGTAGCAAAAGTACAAATGAAAAATATGCCAGATATGTATGCTAATGTAAAGGCTTGTAGAATTGAGCAAAGAAAGGTTCTTTTAGAATTAGATGTACAAAATACAGTAATCTACAAAGGAGATGAAAAACAAACTAAAGTAGAAGTACCTTTTGGTATTATGGGAAATACAGGTCCTTCTGTAAGTAATGAATCTTTTGAAAGTTTGCTTAATCGAATGCGACAAAATCCAACAGGAACATTTAACCTAACAAAAGATTATGATGCTTCTGAATATGAAGTAGATTCCTTAACATACTTTGGAACAGGAATGTTTGAAGGAACCATTAATGGAAATGGATATACCATCTATAATTTACAAAAACCATTATTTGATGAAATAGAAAGAGCAACTATTAAAAATCTTGTTATAGAAGATGCTTATATAACAAACAAAGTAGGGGAATGGCAAAAAGGAATTATTGCTAATGAAATTTACAACAAAACAACCATTAGTAATGTCCACATTAAAAATTCAACCATTGCGACTTTTGGCTCATTCTATACATTTGGCCCTATAGCAGGAAGATTAAGTGGTAGTAGAGTTGAAAAATGTAGTGTTACAAATTTATCTATAGTAGCGCAAAAAGGAGTAGCTTCTAGAAGAGTAGGAGGAATTGTTGGAGAAATAGGATATGGTTCAACCATAGAAGACTGTTATGTAACAGGAGATATTCAAGGTTCTTGGGAAGTAGGTGGAATTGTTGGTGGTGTTCAAGATTCTATGTATCAACAAAATACCATTAAGCATTGTATTTCAAAAGTAAACATCAAGGGAACAGCTGGACCAGCTAATGTAGGAGGAATTGCTGGAAATGCAAATGGTGCAGGAAGAATTAAACTAATACAAAATATTAGTTTAGCACAAGGAAGCAAATCTTATAAAACACATGGAAGTGCTATTACACTAGATACAGACACATTCAATTATGAAATGATAGAATCTAATTTAACATCAAATGCAGAAAATTCAAATGGACAAATTAAAGAATTTGCCAAAGATGAGTTTAGTGGAGAATTTTGCTTAGAACAAGCAGGATTTAGTGACCAAGTCTGGAACTTAGATAATAAAAATTATGAAAACATACCAACTTTAAAAGGTTATGACCCAAATAGTAAACAAGAAGGTGCAAGTAGTGGAAACTATATTCCAGATATAGAAAGATTAAAAAAGATGCAAGACTATGATTCAAAAAAAGAAGTAGCCTATTCAAACCTATATAAACTAATGCCATTCTTTGATTCAAAATATTTGGTAGTAGATGGTGCAAGAATAAGTGAAGACCACATTTTAAACCAAAAACAAATTAAAACCATTTTACCATATAATGATAAAGATGAATTTGTGTTAACACTTACCGAAGAAAACTATCAAAGCATAGACCATATAAATGTAATATTTACAGATGACACAACAAAGCAATATAAATTAAAGTTTAAAAATATGAATAACCATGTTGTTTCATATAAAATAGAAGAGATAGGAATTGAATACAACTTTGACAAATATGTTGTTAAACAAGATGCAGAAATTGTACAACAACTAGTTAACTATATTAAGACATTAGATTATAATAGAGATTTAAAACCATTAGTAGGGGAAATTAATTTAGGAAATCGTATTTATGCAGATTTCTTTGAAGAAACAATAAAAACAGAAGAAAATGCAAAACAATTTGTTATAAACTTTTTAGGCAATATGAATGGATATAGTATAACGATGGATAATTCTATTTTAAACCAATACATCTATGACTATTTAACAAAAATTACTAATAAGCTAAAACAAGCTATATTTGCATATAATTACTATTCACGTTTTTATGGATTTGAAATAAATAATATGAAAATAAGTGATGTAATATTCTTTAAAGGAGAAATATACAAAAAAGGTGCGAATACAAACAATTTAATAAACCTATTCTTAAAGAGTAGTTCATTAGGTTCTCATATCAGCTATGTATTTTATGAAGAAACCTTAGGACCTTGTGTTGGCTTCACGACAATTCCTGAATTTGTAGAACATAATATCAAAATGTTTGCTAACAATCAAGATCCAGATGACTGGTTTACCGAGAACTTCAATGGTATGTTAGTAGAAACACCAGCTAAAGGATATGAAGACAGTGTAGATTATCGTGCATGGACCCAACTAAAAAAACAGAAAAAATTTATATTGCCAATGTTAACATTACCAGAGGATTCAGGATATATGATTTCAGCACCAACAACATTTTTAGTAGGCTCTCAAAGACTATATGTAAGGAATCCAGAAGATGAAACACAAGTTGCCAACTTACGAAGACTAATGCAAAATTTTGCAGATCAAATAGGTGTATTTTATACAACAACAGCAGGATTTATAGAAGCATCTATCCTAAATAAAGTATGCGATGTATCAATTGATACTACTGTATTACCAGTGTTAGGAGAACAAAAAAAAGGAAAATCAACAGATCGTTTTTGTAAAAACTTTAATGAATTATTAAATGAATGGTTTACAATAAGAGCAGTTGCAGCATATTCTGGTGGAGAAAGAATATATTATGTTGTTGATAATACATTAACTAGTTATGGTCGTACTTGGTCACATGAAACAGGACATAATCAATGTAATTTTGTGTTCTTCAAAAGAAATGGATTTAGACCAGTAGGAGGTTGCAATAATAATGATGGCTCAGGAGCAGAAGATTATACAGATGGGAACACAACACAAGGTTTTGGTGATGGAGCAGTAAACTTTAACTTAAGCTATAATTTCAATAGTAATCAAGTAATAACTACAAACTTAACAACAGAAAGAATAAATACTACAGAAAAAATAGAAAGTTATTATAAAAGAATGTTTGAAGCAATAGACTTTTTAGACTATGCAGAAGCAAAAGCATTTTTACAACTAACACCAGAAGAGCAATCAAAAGTAGCTGTACAAATTTACTATCCTAATGCACCAGGAAATTATGCTAATGTAGGCTGGAAACCAATAACTAAAGAAGAATTTGAAGCTATGAACTTAAAAACAATAGAAGATATATATGATAATCAAATTACAATAAAACCAGGAGTAACTGCTCCTGTGACACAAACAGGAGAACAAGGACTATATGGATCTGAACATATGTATATAAGACGTTGGTATCAACCATTTAACGAAAAAGGAAGAACTCATACTTATGGATTTACTTATACATCATGGCAAATGCTAGGAATTGGTGGATATGATGGAGGATACGTTACATACTTTAGTGGAAAAAGTAAAAATGACTTAGATGCTATTCAAAAGGTAACAAAAGATCCAACAATGACTTGGAAGAAATTTAAAACACAACGTTATGAATTAATGGAAAATAGTTGGAATACAATTCCATACTTAAATGCAGATGATTTAGTAGAAAAATATGTAGAAGCACTAAGATTAGATGCTACAAACAATGACAGAAATGTTAGTAACAGTACAAATATTAGAAGAATGAACTACCATTATCTAAAACGTGTTACAGATGACTTTAGAGCAGAAGTATTAGATGGAAATATTCAAAAAATTCATATAAAAAATGCAGAAGAATTCAAACAAAACTTAACACAAAACCCTAATGCATATTATGTATTAGATAATGATATAGACCTATCAAGTATAACAGAAGGAAATGCAATTGTGGATGGGTATTTTATGGGTAAACTAGATGGACAAGGACACAAATTAACTAAAAACACTATTCCAATCTTTAATGCTATTAAATTTGCACATATCTCTAACCTACAAGTAGAAAATAGCAATATAACAAGTAACCAAATGAATGTAGGTGCATTAGCAAAAACACTAGAATATAGCCAATTAGAAGACGTGCAAGGAAACAATATTACTATAACAGCTACTAATAAACAAATTGGTGCATTAATAGGTAGCATGGCAAATAGCTTTGTAAAAAATGTGCATTTAACACAAACTAATATATCTGGAACAACAAGAGTAGGTGGAATTTCTGGCTATGTTGGTCAAAGTCGAGTAGAAGAAAGCACAGTAAATGGAATAACACGTTCAACAGGAAATGCAGTAGGAGGATTATTAGGAGAAGTTTATAGTAAAACAACAGTTAGAAATTGTTACTCAATAGGAGAGGTACAAGGAAATCAAGATATAGGTGGATTAATTGGATATGTTAATACATCTTACATTATAAATTGTTTTAGTAACACAAAAGCTACAGGAAATGCTGGAACATCAAGCTTTGTAGGACAAACAACCAACAACTCAATTATAAAAAATAATATAACACTAGTAAATCAAACAGTAGGATATAAGTTTGATGGAAGAACTGCTGCTGATAAATTTGCTAACTTTAGTGGAAACTATGAAAACAAAGCAAATGTAGGAAGATCAACTACAACAAGAACAGGTATTGACTTTACAGGAAAAATCACCGAAGTAGAAGAATCAGAAATAAAAAAAGAAAGCTTCTATACCCAAACACTAACTTGGGACAATAATATTTGGGACTTTAGCCGAATTACAAATGGTGGATTGCCAAAACTAAAAAATGATGACCCAAATAATGTAACAACCACAGGAGAAAGATATAGTATAACAAATGTAGAAGAATTTGAAAGATTACTAAAAGAACATAGAGAAGCCACATTTGTAATTGAACAAGACATTGACCTTTCTAGTTTAGAAAGTACAACAACAATTATTGATGGTGTGTTTATGGGAAGAATTGAAGGAAATAACCATACATTAAGAGGAAACAAAGTACCAATTTTCCATACAGCCCGTTATACATATATTGCTAACCTAAAAATCGAAGGAAGTAACATAAATAAAAATGAAACAGAAGTAGGAGCACTTGCTAAAATAGCAGATAATGTAGAACTTAAAAATGTTATAGGAAAAGATATTACTGTTGTAAACACAAGAGATAATACAGGAGGACTAATTGGTATTATGACCTATGGAAACCTAGAAAACGTACATGTAATAGGAGGAAATATTAAAGGAGCAAACCGTGTAGGAACACATTCTGGATATGTAGGATATTCAAACATAAAAGCATGTAGTAGTAATGGAATTGCTACAGGTAGTGGTAACTCTGTTGGAGGCTTTATGGGAGAAATAACCAATGGAACAATCATCGAAAACTGTTATTCAAGAGGAAAAGCAACAGGAAATCAAAATGTTGGGGGATTTGTTGGACTTCTAAGTAAAGCATCTACTGTAATGAATTCACTAAGTACTACAAAAGTTGATGGAACAGAAGGAATTGGAGGATTTATAGGACAATCTATTACAAATTCTACTGTTAAGAATAACATCTCATTAGGAAATCAAACTAAGCAACATTACAAATTTGATGCAAGAACGGTTCAAGAACAACTAGAAAAATATGAAGGAAATTATGAATATGAAGGAAATAAAGGAATTTCTACACTAACAAGACAAGATATTGATTTTACAGGAAAAATAAGTGTAGCAAACAGACAAAATGTAACAAGTAAAGAATTTTATACTAATACATTAGGATGGAATGAAGATATTTGGGACTTTAGTACAATATCAAATTGTAATACACCAACATTAAAAAATAATGACCCAAATCAAACTATGCAAATTGATATACCTGTTCATTATATACATAATGCAGAAGAATTCCAAAACTTGATTGAACAATATCCAGATGATAACTTTATACTTGAACAAGACATAGACCTTTCTACTTTAGATAGCACAACAACAATAATAAATGGTGAATTCGTAGGAGAAATAGATGGAAAAAATTATAATTTAAGAGGAAATACTGTTCCAATATTCCATACTATTCGTTATACTAAACTTTCTAATTTAAAATTAGAAGGAAGCAATATTAATAAAAACGAAACAGATGTAGGAGCACTTGCTAAAATAGCAGATAAAGTAGAACTTAGAAATATAGTAGCAAAAGATATTAGTGTATCAAATAGAAATCAGAATGTAGGTGGACTAATTGGTACAATGACTTATGGAGATTTAGAAAATGTGCATATAATTGGAGGAAATCTAACAGGAACTAGTCGAGTAGGACTACTAGCAGGTTATGTAGGAGCATCTCATATAAAAGCAAGTAGCAGTAATGGAATAATAGAAGCAACAGGAACAGCTTGTGGAGGACTAATAGGAGACGCTATTAACAATACGATAATTGAAAACTGCTATTCTCTTGGAAATGCCAGAGGAAATCAAGATGTAGGCGGATTAGTAGGAATATTAAGAGAATCTAATGTTGTAAATTGTTTTAGTGCATTAAAAGCACTTGGTAATGTAGGAATTTCAGGATTTATAGGAAAAGCAGAAAACAATTCTGTTGTTAAAAATAACATAGCACTAGGAAATCAAATGCAACAATACAAATTTGATGGAAGAACAGCAAATGACCAATTCACAAGATTTGAAGGGAATTATGAGTATGAAAATAATACAGGAATATCTACATTAACAAGAGATGATATTGACTTTACAGGAAAAATTAGTATAGCAACAAAACAAAATGTAATAAATGAAGAATTTTATACTAATACTTTAGGATGGAATATAGATATTTGGGAGTTTGCTAACATAGGTGAAGAGTGTATTCCAAAATTAAAAAATGCAGATCCAAATGAGAAAACACTAATTAATAAAATAGACACATATTCTATACAATCAGCAGATGAATTTATAAATCTAATTAATTCGCATCCAGATGGTATATTTAACATAGAGAATGACATAGATTTTTCAGGAAAAACTTATAAAATAGGAAGTACTGTAATACAAGAGTTTTATGGTGAGATTAAAGGAAATAATCATACAATAACTAACTTAACAAACGCTACTTTGTTTGGAAAGTTTGAAGGAAAAGTAGATGCTTTAAATATGGAAAATTACAATTTTGGAGCAAAATGGAAAAATGGATTTATTGATTGGACTACAAGTAATCCACTAAGATCAAAAGTAGCAGCATTTGCACTAAAAGCATATAATGCGACCTTTACTAATATGAAGTTTAGAAACATAATTGCCTTAGGAAATACCTCAGTTTCTATAATTGTTGCTGAAGACGAAAACTGTAATTACGAAAATATTCATATTGAAAAAGCATATCTAAATGGTAGAAGTTATGGAAGCCAAACATCAGCAATGGTTGCAGTTAAAACAGGAGGAAGCATTAAGAATTGCTATGTACAAGGGGAACTATATGCAAGTGGACAACAAAATGGTGGTGTAGTATCATTAAGTCAAGGAGATGTTACTATTGAAAATGTAATAGCTAATATTTATATAAGTTGCAATGTAAGTCAAACATACCCTGATAATGCAATAACTTGGGGAGGATTTGTTGCAAAAGTAGGAAATGGCAACCTAACGGTTAAAAATTCAGCAATGATTAATAAATTAGCACAAACTAACAATCCAATTAATAAATTTATAGCAACCATAACACAAGACGCTAATGCAACTTTCGAAAATTGCTACCATAATGTAGAAGCAAATGGAATAGATAGTAGTATAGAAGGCATCAAAACAGCTACAAATGCAGAATTACTAACTAAAAATTTCTATACAAACATATTAGGACTTGAAGAAAATATTTGGAACTTAGATAATATTATAGAAGAAGATATAAGAAGCGTAGATAATCAAGTAGTAAGATTTATCACATTTGGATTAAAAGATAATAAATAAAAAAGACATTAGTCAAAAAAATAAATGAACCTAAATTATTAGAAAATATAATAATTTGGGTTCATTATTATATGTACAAAATACTTTTACATAAAAATAGAAAATATATAATATTACAGGAAATGCTTAGAAATATAGGAAAAAACAGCAATAGTATATATTGACGAAGTAAAAAAAAAATGTTATAATTTTAAGAGTTATGTATACAATATTTTAAAAATGAAAGAGAGGAAAAAAATTTATGAAATTAAAAAAACTAATCGTAGGAATGTTATTAATTGCAATATTTATTACACAAATTAATATCATTCCATTTAACAATTCTGCATATGCGCAAGAAGCACAAAACACGACAAATGATCAGAAATTCCATTACCAACAATTAGATAGTACAGCAAAGAAAATATATGATGGAATATGTGAAATGTATGAGCAAGGAATCTTAAAAACAGGTACAGAAAGTTTTGACCTTGCTAAAGATGACAAATATGTAACACAAGAACAACTTGAAAATTATATGAAAGGGAATAACGAATTAAAAGTAGCGATGAATGCAGCAAGATATGCATTTTATGCAGACTATCCAGAGGTTTTTTATATACAAATTCAAAAACTAAACCTTAGGGTAACAAAAGATGCACAAAATAGATATCATGCAAATATTGGTTCAGGAAGTTTAAAAGATTATTATGTAGATG
This sequence comes from uncultured Clostridium sp., assembly GCA_948468275.1. Classification (GTDB taxonomy): domain Bacteria; phylum Bacillota; class Clostridia; order TANB77; family CAG-508; genus RGIG8482. The sequence continues at coordinate 12,454 of CAOKHI010000019.1, forward strand.
GATTTACAAGCGAAGAACAAGTTGAAGAAGAATTAGTAGCTTTTAATGATGTAGTAAATCAAATCGCAGAAGAAGCAAAAAATCTTAATGTAGAAGAAGGTAAAGAGTTAGTAACAGAACAAATAAAATATGTACATAACAAAATTATAAGAAATACATCTTACAGATTAGAAAGTGACTGCACAGAGGGAAATGAAGGATTTATATCAACTCCTTATGGAGCACTTGTAAAAAAGCAAGCAGTATGTGAAGGATATGCAAGATCATTAAAAATAGTTTTAGATAAACTAGGAATTAATAATATATTAGTACAAGGAACACATCAATCAGATGGAGCAGCCGCAGTTCCTCATATGTGGAACTATGTGGAAATAGAAAAACAAACACCTACAAGAGCAATACAAAAAGTCTGGTATGCAATAGATGCAACATTAGATGATCCTTTTTTACGTGATACTACTTTAGATCCTACACATCCAGATTTTAAACCAGGAGACGATATACAAGAAGGGTTTGAAAATACAAGATATTGTTTAGTTGGAACAGAAACTATGAATAAAGAACATGTTGCAATAGAAACAGTAGAAGCTGCAGGAAATTATGTATTTAGATATCCAGAATTAAACGTAGAAGACTATGGTATTGACAATGTAACTAATGTAAATGGATTATTAGTAAAATATAAACAAGATGGAACAGAAACTGAAGAATATAAAGCTGGTGATTTCTATATTAGTTATAATGAAAAAGGATACGCAGAAAATGCACAAGACGAAAAATATATATTAATGAAATATCATGAATATAAACCAGGTGATGATAAATGGATAGAAGGTAATTGGGGATATATGAATCCTGAATTATATGCACCAGGAGCATTTAATGATAATGGAAACCATATATATATATATCTGTTCCAAACTCAGAATATGTAGAATTCGCAGTAACAACATTAGCACCTTCAACAGATCCTTTAAAACAATATACATATCAAGGAGATGGAACAGACTTTGTTGCACAAACAGGAAAACTATATAATCCAAGTGGAATTTATAAATCAAAACCATATATAAAAACTCAAACACCAAAACCAACAGCAACACTTTCAGTAGGTCCAACTTATCATGTAGATGTTACTTATGATGATGATCTAGTTTTTGAAGAAGGAGTAACACAACCAGGATATAGAATGGAATCAACAGGTTCAACAGGAGCAGAAAAATCAGAAATAACAAATTTCGAATTTGACGGAAAAAACAGAATAACATTCGATTTAAAATTTAGTCAAATGTATGCTGATGATGGAGCAAATTATAGAATTTATGTTACAGGATTAGTAGGAAAAAATAGTGGAAAAGCACCATTAGAAATATCATATGGAGCATCAAATATAATTGCATGTTCATATAGTATGAATAAATCAAAAAATTGGGAAGTATTTGCAAGACCAACTCTTCTAGAAAATGAAGATCTTTCATTAAAAGATTGGCAAACAAGTGATGGAACACCAGTATCAGATAAACTAAAAAGTAGAATAGCACTAGTAGCAACAAGAACAACTCAAACACAAAAAGAAACTATGAACGATTTAATGGAAAATGAATTACCAAATCAAGAAGTACTTACAAGTGAAACTTATAATATTTCATTAAATGTATGTAAAAAATATGTTGTAAAAACAGGACATAGATTAAGATTATCACTTGGATTTCCAGAAGGTTATGGTCCAGAAGATGCAGGAGTAACATTTAAAGCATATCATTTTATGAGAAATGACAAAGGAGAAGTAACAGGTGTTGAAGAAATTCCATGTGTTGTTACACAATATGGTCTAGTTGTTACATGTAATTCTTTTAGCCCATTTGCTATAGCAGTATTAGAAAATGATGGAACACAAGTATCACAAGATAAAACAGTAATAGTATCAGATACAGAAGGTGGAACAATTACAGGAGCTAATAGAGAAGAAGGAAATATTATTACACTTAAAGAAAATGAATCAAAAACACTTAATATCAAAGCAGATGAAGGATATGAAATAGAATCAATAACAGTCTGTGGAGAAGTAAAAGATATGACTCAAATTGAAAATAAAGAAGAAACATCAATTAATGTAAACTATGGAGATATTAAAGATGGAAACTGTATTGTTGAAGTTAAATTTGTTGCAAAAGAAGTACTTCAAGTTGAACAAAGCAAGGGAGAAAGAGCAGTAGAACCAGAAGTAATACCTGCAACAGCTAAAATACCAACTGAAAAAACAGCAAGCTTAAATAATACACTAACAATCAATAGTGAGGTAGAAGAAACACAAGGAATAGTTACATATCAATGGTATAAAGATGGAACAAGATTAGAAGGAAAAACTAATAAAGTTCTAACAATACAAGATGCAAAAGAAACAGACTCAGGAGAATATGTATTAAAAGTTACTACAACAGTAGGTACAGTAAGTAAAGAAACAAGTAGTAATGTGTGTGTAGTAGATATTAGAGGATTTGTAACATCTATAACATCTGCAAATGAAGCACAAGATATACAAAAAATAGAGCCAGGTCAAGAATTTGAATTAAACTTTAATATAGATTCATTCAATAATATAGGACAAGGACTAGTTTCTTTAACAGGTCAATTAGAATATGATTCTAACGTTTTAGAAAGAATTAGTATTACACAACAAAATGGTTGGAAATCAGACAGAAACTCATTTAATGAAGAAAATTTGAAATTTATAATAGAGAATGATGACTATGTAACACAAGCAGGAACTATGTTCAAAATTAAATTTAAAGCAAAAGATACACTAACAGAAGCTACAAAAACAATAGTTAAAATAAAAGGTGTTACAGCAAGTGGTGGATATGGAGTAATCATATCAAATGATGCAGAAATAGAAGTTGGAATAAAAGAAAAAATAGAAGAACCAGAAGTATTTAGTTCTGAAAAATATATTATAAATGACCAAGATAAAGACATTTCAAGAGTAGCTCCAAAAACAACAATAGCACAATTTAAAGGAAACGTAACAACAAATCAAACTTTAGTATTTACAGACAAAGAAGGAAATACACTAAGTGATGATACAGTTCTTAAAACAGGTGTAAAAGTAAAAGTTGGAAAAACTTTAGAATATACAATTATAGTAACAGGAGATATTGACCAAGATGCACAAATTTCAGTTAATGACCTTGCAAAAATAAAATTACATTTAATTGAACAAGAACTAATTACAGGAATTAGCTTAAAAGCAGCAGATATAGATGGCGACAATCAAATTACAGTTAATGATGTAGCACAATTAAAATTATTACTAATTGGATTGTTTGAAATAGAAATATAAAAATAAGTTTAACAACAATGTAAGTAATAAAAATTAAATATAAATAAAAAAGTAACTAAAAGTTATGAAACTTATAGTTACTTTTTTTTACTAATTTACAAATAATATGATAAAAATTTATCTATCACAGAGCAAATATCTATATGGGCAGGTTTTCTGAGAAAACATCCAGTAAACTTATAACTTTAGTGTTGTTAAAAATCAGTAATGATATAAACTATTAAATCAAGAGAAAGTAATTGAAGTTTCTTTCTCGTTTGTTTGATTCATGAGGAATACCTATGATATAATCATCTAGATAACTAGTAATTTTTTGTTTAGATTGGAGAAAGAAAATATGAAAGAATCAAAAGTCATAACATTTATAGGAGGATTTTATATATTTGGAGGAATTATTGTATTGTTGTCATTGATATTTAATGGTAGTGGTTTCAATATGATATTTGGTGTACCAAATATTCCAGATTATATTGTAAAATTATTAGTAGGTATTATATATATACCATTAGGTTATTTGTATATAAATAGGATAAAAAATTCAAACTGGATAATATTAGCATTGGCTATTATATTCTTTTGCATTAGTGCTTCTTTGACAACAGAATTTAATGCACAACCATTTATAGGAAACTTGATATATTCTTTGTTTGTTATAATTGCAACCATTGTGAGAAGAAAAGAGTTTATAAATAGTTTGAATATAATAATAAAAAAATAATAGGTAACTATAAAATTACAATAAGTGTGGCAAGTAATTTTCAACTTAATTACTTGCAATTTATGATATAATCGAAACATAAGATAGTAATTTTTTGAGAATTAATAAAAAAATATTGACTACATATCAATATTTTGATAATATATGTATATAATATTAATGGAGGTGTTTATTATGCCAATTATTAGACCAAGTTCTGATTTAAGAAATAATTATAATGAAATTTCTACAATTTGTCATCAAACTAAAAGTCCAGTATATATTACTAAAAATGGTGCAGGAGATTTAGCAGTAATGAGTATAGAATTATATGAGCTTTTAACAGATAAATATATGCTATATAAAGAATTAGAGAAGGGTATTAAATCTTTAGACAAAGGAGAAAAATATTCTGAAAAAGAAGTATATGAAGAACTAGATAAAATATAGAAGGAAGGTTTATTTGTGGAAAAATACAATATAGAATATTCAAAAGAGTCTAAAGAAGATTTAGTAGGGATAAAGCAGTATATAAAATATAATTTGCAAGAACCAGAAACAGCACAAAAACTAATATCAAAAATAAGAAAAGAAATAAATAATTTAAAACACAATCCTAAAATCTATTCAATTATCGATGATGACCTAATAAAGAAACTTGAAATTAGAAAATTAGTAGTAGATAATTATATTATTTTTTATAGAATAAAAAGTGATAGTATAGAAATAGTTAGGATTATGTATGGAAGAAGAAATTGGATTAATTTATTATAAACTTTAGCGACAACTTACAATTGTGCGCCCAGCAAAGGGTAAGTAATCTAGCAAGTGGAAATCTTGTCTAATGAAGGTCTAACCAACCAATTAGTAGCGAGTCTTGTGCTTGTAATAGTAATATTGCAAGTAAAGCGTAGATAGCAAGGAAACAGGGTTAAAAGGCAGTTCAGCCACGAAATGTTGTCTTAAAATTGAAAGGCAGATGTATTAATTGTTGCAGAATGCAATATTCAAATAATCGTTATGGTAAGAGTATTTGAACTTTCACGGGGTCAATGGTGCCAATCATGTTTCACACAAAGATTGCTTGTCAACTGGGGAGAGCCTAGTATTTCTTGTAGTAATGCAAGTATGACAAACAACAATAAAACGGAGAATGTCAAATAAATATTAGGCAGTCGGATAAGTCCATATTAGTGAAGAAGTTTCTGTAATGGAAATGGAGCGAAGGGGCTTACATAATAACGGTCTTGACTACGGAAACATTATCTGTACTCAGGGACAGGAGGAATAATGGAAACAAAACTAGCAAGAATAGCAGACAAATCAAGAAATGAAAAACGACCAACATTTACATCATTGTATCACTTAATCAATGAAGAATTGTTAAAGGAATGTCATAAAGAACTAGATGGAAGTAAAGCAGTTGGAATTGATAATGTAAGCAAGAAAGAATATGCAGAAAATTTAGACGAAAATATTAAAGACTTGGTAATAAGATTAAAGAATAAAGCATACAAACTGTCACAATGCAATAATATATGTACACCATAAAATAATGGAAAACAAAATAAATTACATTGTAGACGCAGATATTAAACGGTTTCTTTGACCATATAGACCATAATTGGATGATTAAGTTCTTAGAATATAACATAAAAGACCCAAACATAATAGGACTAATTAAGAAGTATTTAAAAGCAGGAATTATGGATAAAGGTAAATATGTAGCAACAGAAGAAGGTTCAGCACAAGGAAATATAATAAGTCCAGTATTAGCAAATATATATATGCATTTTGTACTAGTGCTATGGTATAAAGAAATTGTACAAAAGAGAGCAAAAGGAGATACATTTCTAGTTGCGTATGCAGATGACTTTATTGCAGGTTTTCAATATAAATATGAAGCAGAAGCATATTACGAAGCATTAAAAAAAAGAATGAGTAAATTTGGTTTAGAACTAGAAGAAAGCAAAAGTAGATTATTAGAATTTGGAAGATATGCAGAAGGAAACAGAAAAGCAAGAGGAGAAAGAAAGCCAGAAACATTTGACTTTTTAGGATTTACATTTTACTGTAGCAAAAGTAGAAGTGGAAAATTTAGTGTTAAGCTGAAGACAAGCAAGAAGAAATTTAGACAGAAAGTAAAAGCTATGAAAGTATGGCTATATCAAAATAGAGATATAAAAGTAAGTGACTTAATGGAACAAATAAAGATTAAGTTAATTGGACATTATCGATATTATGGAATTTCACACAATGGCAGAATGATAAGTTGTTTTAGGCAAAGAACAATAGATTTTCTATATAAAATTCTAAATAGAAGAAGTCATAAGAAAAGCTATACAGTAGAAGGTTTTAATGAAATGTTAAAGGTATATAAATTGCCATATCCTAAAATTTATATAAGCTTATTTGATTGGAAGTAAATGTTATTATGAGGAGCCGTATGCAGGAAAACTGCACGTACGGTTCTGTATAGGGGCTTGTGTCGTGAGGCACTTGTCTACTAAACTTATAAGGAGTTAAAAGTGAATAGAGATATTGGTATAACAGAACAGTTAAAGTGTTTAATTGAAGATTATGATTTTAATATAGAAACATTATCTAAATATTTAAAATTAGATAATAATCAGATAAATTTATTAACTAATGGAGATATAAATTCTTTACCAAATAATAATGAATATAGGATTAATCTATTTAATAAAATAAGTTTTCTTTATTATACTGCCATAGATGAAAAAGATTTTAAATTAGATGCTTTTTTAAAAGTACTATTGTCTTATCATAATATATCAAAAAAGACAATTTCAAAAATGTCAGGAGTAGATATAAAGGAAATAGAAAAATTTTTATCATTAAATAAAAGTAAAATTTCTGACCAAGATAAATACAAACTTGCTATAACAATTATGTCTTTAAGATTTTTTCTTAAAGATATTGAAAAATGAAATATAACGATTTTTTGTAAAAATGGAACTATGAAGTGAGGATATATTCTTAAAATTAAAATTACATAAGAGTTTATTTTGGAAAGTAGTAGTCTTAATAAAAAAATAATTGCAGAGGTTAAAAATCGAATAATGATAATTAATTTTGAAAATGAAATAAACAAGAAAAAACAAATAAGATCATTAATAATAACAATTATAATTTTTATTATTTGGATATATTTTAGATATATTTCAATGCTAGAATAAATTTAGCATTGAAATTTTTTATGCTAATTTATAAATTTTAGGAGGAAAAAACATGTCAAAAAAGGTGATTTTAGTAATTATTGTAATCATTCTATTAGGAGGAATAGGCTTTCTTTTGATTCCTAAGGAAGAAAAAACAAAAGTAGGTAACCAAGTTATTGGAGAATTAAAGGATAACAAAATAATATCTTCTAATACAAACAATACAAATGAAAAAATGGTATATGTTGAACTAGGAAAAATAAGCAATTTTGACAAAGGCTATTATTATATTAAACATGATGATAACAAAGAAAATATAAAATATTTTGATTATTCTGCAAAAAAAGAAATTTACTTGTGTAACAAGCCAAATTGTAAACACGATACAGAAGATTGTAGCTCATATTTAGATATGTCAGAATCAAATGATTTATTTGTATATAATAACTATTTATATTTAATATCAGGTACTGGAAGTGTAGTAACAATGAGTGCCAATATTGGAGAAGATGGCACATCTTTGGCTCAAACAGGAGGTCCAACACCTATCATATATAGAATGAATTTAGATGGCACAAATAAAACAAAACTGTTTGAATGTCCATCTGGAGTAGAACTTACTTCAAGTTTCATATTTGAAGGAAATAATTTATATACATTCTTTTTGAAAAGCAAATTAATAGAAACTGGAAAATCTTCTCATACATCAATGGAAACAAACCGAGATTTAGTAAAGATAAACTTAGAAACAAAAAAATATGAAGAAATATTTAATAGCAAAAACAGAAGTATTATTCGGAATATATAATGGAAAGATAGTCTGGGAAGAAATTGTATATAAAGAAGATCCAGAAAAATTTTTAAACAATGCTAATAAAGACTTAGAAAACTTAAGAAATTCTACTAAAAAAATAAAACTATTTGATTTATCTAACAAAACAGAAACAGAAATTTATCAAGATGTTAATAAAAATATTAACGAGATACAATATGAAAACGGAAAAGTTTATTTTTTAGCAGATATAGGACAAAAAATAGAGTATATTGATTTAGAAACAAAACAAAAGCAAACATTATGTAATTTACCAAAAGGAGGAGTAAGCCTAAAGGGAATATATGATAATAAATTACAATATTGCTATTACACAGGAAGTGAAGCAAAAGTAGATGAAGTATATTATATAGATTTAGAAACAAAAGAAAGTAAAGAATTTAAACTACTTGATAAAAATAGATATTTGGTAGAAATATTAGCTGAAAATAAAGACTTCTATTTTGTAAGAACAGGATATGAAATGGGAGCTGAATACACAACTTGGGCAGGTACAAAACAACAGGACATAGAAAAAGAGAACTATGGATTAATAAAGAAAGAAGATTATTGGAATTCAAAGCCAGAATATATAAACATGAAAAATACTTAAAAATATAAGGAGAGAACTATGTTAGAAGTGATTAATTTAAGCAAAAGCTATAATGAAAAAAAGGCACTTGATAATATAAATTTTAAACTAGAAAACGGATTAGTAGGGCTACTTCGGACCAAATGGAGCAGGAAAAAGTACATTAATGAATATTATAACAGACAACTTAAATGCAGATACTGGAAAAATACTATGGAACGGACAAGAAAGCAAATCTTTAGGTGTAAAATATAGAGAAATATTAGGATATATGCCACAGGGGCAAGGATTATATAATGGCTTTACAGCAAAGAGATTTTTAAATTACATTGCAGTATTAAAGGATATTCAAAAAGAAGATATAGAAAATCAAATTGAAAAAGTAAGTAAAAGTGTTAATTTACAAGATGAACTCGGCAAAAAAATTGAAATGTACTCTGGAGGAATGAAACAAAGATTATTAATCGCAGCAGCCATTATAGGAAATCCAAAACTACTTATATTTGATGAACCAACAGCAGGATTAGATCCGAAAGAAAGAATTAGAGTAAAAAAATTAATGAGTGAACTTGCAAAAGATAAAATAGTTATAATTGCGACACATATAGTTCCAGATATAGAAAACATTGCAAACGAAATTATTATTCTAAAAAATGGAGTATTAAAAGAAAAAGATATACCAGAAAAATTAATAAATAAATATGCGAAAAATGGAAATTTAGAAGATGTATATATGAATATCTTTGGAGAATAAGGAGGACAATAGAATTTGAGTAGAACCATTAAATATGAATTCTTAAAAATATTTACAAGCAAACTATTTTTATATACAGTACTAGCATTTGTGTTAGCAGATATTGCAATACTAATTTATACTGGAAATATTGTAAAAAAAGATGAAATTCCATATTCGGCATATAAAATTTTAAATGAAGAACTAAAGGACTTGCCAGAATCAGAAAAAGAAGAACTAATAGGTAGAGAATATGAAAGAAACAATGCTTTTAGCATTATAACGAATATAATAAATAATAAAAATAGTGCTAGTGAATATATAAGAGAATTTGCAGAAAGTTTAAAAAATGAAAATAAAGAACTTTATGATAAATACATAAATGAATATGAAAATAGAACTTATAAATATACTGGAGATGAAGCAAAAGAACTTGAATTTTTTGAAGAAATCAAAAAAGAATATGATGAATGTAAAAATTATAAAAATACTATTACTGGAATTTTAGAAAAAGCAGATAACCTAGAAACAATCTCGATTTTTCAAGAATCAGAAGATGATTTTTCAAATAAAAACATAAAAGATACAGCCAAAAACTATGAGAAGGTGCTTAATGTAGAAGTACATTATATTCCATCAAAAGGAATTGATAGTTTTACAAACATGGGAATAACAGATATTTTCATAGTTCTTATGATATTTGTAATAGCGACTATTATCATATATGAAGAAAGAGAAAAAAATTTATTTCCACTTATTAAAAGTACAAAGAATGGAAGATGCAAAACAATCTTGTCAAAAATATTTGTGATGTTTAATGTGATTTTAGCTATTTCACTAATTTTATATGCTATAAATTTTATTTATTACGGAATGACAATAGGATATGGGGATTTAAGTGCAAATTTGCAATCAATAAATACATTTATTTGCTCTACCTTGCAAATAAGTATTGTGGGATATATAGCCTTATTCTTAATAACAAAAATAGCTGTATTTTTTATCATATCACTTATGATATTACTTGTTTCTAATTTAGCAAAGAATAATGCTTCAAATTACATTGCTTTAATTTTAATTTTTGGTATTAGCTTTTTGCTATATAAAACAATAGATCCCATTTCAAAATATAATATATTTAGAGTAATTAATATTATAAATTTAATAGAAGTAAACAGTATCTATAAAACATATATGAATCTAAATATTATGGGAAATATGCAAAATGTATTACATTTAAGTCTATTTTTTGCTATAATATTATTGTTTGTATTTGGATTTGCAAATGTTTGGATTTTTACTAAAAGAAAACATTCAGGACTTACACAGAATCGTTTATTAAAAAAGCTAAAAAGTATTACAATAGTTAAGCCGAGAATATTTACAAAAATCTTTTGGTGTGAGCTTTATAAAATGATGATAATAAATAAGGTGCTTATTATTCTTCTACTTTTTACAGTATTTCAAATATATAGTTTGAATAATGCAAACAAAAATATTTCTTTTAGTGAGAATATATACAAAAATTATATGAAAACATTTAGTGGAAAGCTGACAGAAGAAAAAGAAAGCATTATACTCAAAGAACAAGAGAAATTTGAAAAAGCAAAACTTGCAATAGAAAATATAGAAGAAAAAGTACAAACTGGAGAAATAAGCAAAGAGGAAGCAATAAGATACAAAGAACCATATAATGAAATTTTAAGCAGCGAAGAAATATTTTTGAGAATAGTAAAACAATATGAACACATCAAAGAAAATCCAAAAGCAGAATTTGTTTATGATACAGGATATAAGGAATTATTAAGAGTAAATAAAAATGCTTTTATAGAAAGTGATGTTTATTTAATTGTTATGGCAGAAATAGCTTTTTCAGTCATCTTTGTAATGGAATATAAAACTGGAATGAATAAGATATTAAATACAACACCTAAAGGAAAAGCATCAACCACAAAAGCAAAAATAATAGTTTGTTTGATTACAGGCTTAATGATTTTTATAATTAGCATAATACCAGAAATAATTAAAATAGGACAAATATATGGATTTGACAATATTACAGCAAGTATAACAAGTTTAAGATATTTTGGCAATTTACCTTCTGGAATTAGTATATTAGGTTTTACCATTATATGCTATTTGGTAAGATTTATAATGTTTATTAGTATAGTATTATTTATATTATGGATCTCATTAAAATTAAAAAATACAACTTATACTATATTGGTAGCAAGTACGATAATGTTAATACCTATAATAGTAGCAAAGTTAGGTATTGAATTTTTAAATATAATAAGTGTAGATAAAATACTAAATTTAAGTAAAATAATACTTATGGATGGAAACTTAAAATGGTTATATATAGCCATTCCAAGTGCCATTGGAATATATGGTTATAAAAAGTTATTAATGAAGGAGTAAGTTATAATTATGAATAGAATTTTGGTAGTAGAAGATGAGTTCCCAATAGTAGACTTAATAAGTATTGCACTAAAAAATGTAGGCTATGAAGTAGACTATGCTTTAGATGGAGAAAAAGGAGCAAATTTGCTAGAAACAGGAAAATATGATTTAGCTTTGCTTGACATTATGCTACCAAAATTTAATGGATATGAGTTACTAGATTATGCAAAAACTATGGAACTTCCTGTTATTTTTATAACAGCTAAAGGTAGGCTTAAAGATAGAACAAAAGGATTAGATATGGGAGCAGATGACTATATTGTAAAGCCATTTGAAGTAGAGGAATTAATTTCAAGAGTAAATGCAGTTATTAGAAGATGCCACAAAAAAATAGAATTAGGAGATATACAAATTAATTTAGAAAGTAGAATTATTAAAAAACAAGGAAATGAAATAAAACTAACACCAAAGGAATTTGATTTGTTTATATATTTATATGAAAATCAAGATAAAGCACTAAAAAGAGAAGATATACTAGAGAAAGTATGGAGTGATGAAGAATTGGATTCTCAAACATTAACACTTCATATACAAAGAATAAGAAAAAAGCTAGAATTAAATGATAGACTTAAAACAATTCATGGAGTAGGCTATATCTTTAGGAGGGAATAAATGAAATTTGGTGTAAAAATAGTTATATCTGTTATAGCAATTATTTCAGTTATTTTCTCTATTGCAGGTATAGTAATCATAAAAAGTAATTTTGAACATTCATTTGAAAAAACAATTAATCAAAGTATAGATTCTCATACCTTAGAAAGATATGGAATAGAAAACAATATATCCACTAATATTGAGAAAAACGGAAACATATCAAGAGAAAAATTAAGCAGCTATGCAATTAGCCTTGTTTCATATTTAGGAAATGATAAAAAAATATCAATTTATATAGAAAATGAAAAGATATATTCTAACATTGACATAGATGAAAAAAGTTTAGCTTTTTTAAGTAAAGCAAATGATGTAAAATACACTATAAAAGATATAGAAAAGCAAAAATATATATTAGTATCTTCAAGTGTAGAGATAAATAGCCAAAGGATAATGCTTATTAGTAGATATGATATAACAGATATTTTTACAGAAAGGGATAGGCAGGTAGAGTTTTTTTATAAAGTAGATACTGCAGTTATTTTAATTTCATCTATTGTTATATGTATGTTAGCAGTATTTTTAACTATACCAATCAGAAAATTAAATGAAATGAGTAAAAAAATAACAAAAGGATATTATAACGAAAGAGTAAATTTAAAATCAAATGATGAAATTGGAGAACTTGCCAAAAGTTTTAATAAAATGATAGAAACAATAGAAAATAAAATAAATGAATTAGAACTTTCAGTAGAACAAAAAGAAGATTTTATTACAAACTTCACACATGAATTAAAGAATCCAATGACATCTATTATAGGTTATGCAGATATTTTGAAAAGTGGAAAATATGATAAAGAAACAAATATAAAGTCAGCAAATTATATATTTAATGAGGCAAAAAGATTAGAAACTTTAGCTCATAAATTAATGGACTTAATGGAACTTTCAAATGAAACTGTTAAATTAGAAAACATAAATGTAGTATGGTTTATGAATAATTTATATAAAGACATACACGAAAGTTTAGGAGATATACAACTAAAAATAGATATAGAAGATGGATATATAAAGGCAGATAAAATATTACTAGAAGATTGTTTGAGAAATCTAATAGATAACAGTAAAAAAGCAAACCCAAAAGATAAAATCATAAGAGTAATAGGAAAAAAAGAAGAAAACAGATATAAGATTTCAGTAGAAGATAAAGGCTGTGGAATACCAAAAGAAGAAATACCTAGAATAGTAGAAGGTTTTTATATGGTAGATAAAGCAAGAGCGAGAGAAAATGGAAGAAATGGTATTGGACTTTCAATATGTGAAAAGATTGCTAAAATTCATAATACGAAACTTATCATTGAAAGTGAATTAAATAAAGGAACTTGTGTATCACTTTATCTGGAGGTGGAGAAATGCTAAAAAATAAAACAGTTTTAATATATATATCACTTGTATTAATTATTGTATTTTCATTCGCCATTCCTAAAGTGATAACTAAAATTCAAGATGAAAAAATATTGTCTAATAAATATACTATAGATAAAAGGATGCAAACTTTAAATGAAAATACAAAATGGGTAAGTCTAATTGAAAAAGTATATAGTAAATATAATATGGATAAATATAATGTTCAAGTTTCAGATATTGTAAGTGCAACAGAAACAACAATAGTACAAGAAACAAAAGGCAATGTAGGTATTAAAATTAATGATGAAAATATAGATTACACATTAAATAAATTTCAAGAGTTGATAAAACGAAATATTATAGGGCAAGATTTTTATAATCAGTTCTCATCTAAGTTTATTACTTATAGAATTTTGGATTATTACAATGAAAAGATAAAGTATAAGCAGGTAAAAATATTTATACAGGATTCGTTAAAGGAAGCTACCTCAAGTATAGAAATAGAAAATGAAACAAATAAAATCATAGCATATACAGTAAAGAAGGAATATGCTGCCATAACACAAGATATATTAGTAGAATATGCTAAATATTTAGACATATATAGTATATTTGATGATTGGGAATATAGAGATAATGAATTAAAATCTAAGGCATCAGGAATAAAAATAACAGCAAATATGGATGATAAATATACTTATGTAAAAATAGTTCCTGTTGGAGAATAAAGATGCTATAATCATCTAGACAACTTTACAATTTATATAACAAACTTAATGTAAGGAGAAATAAAAAATGTTAGATAAAATAATTATAGAAGAAGTAAAAATAAGTGAATATGGAAGATTAAAGGATATTATAAATAAACAACAATTATATCATTATAATTTGAATGGACCATATAAGGAAAGATTTTTAAAGATAAATGAAATAAATTTTCAACAATATATGAGTAAAAAGAATAAATCTATTACCTATGCTGCTATACAAGGAAATAGAATTATAGGTTTTGCTTCAGCTAATATAAATAATCATAATGAAGGATATGTTGAAGATTTATTTATAGAAGAACAATATAGAAATAATTCGATAGGGAAAATATTATTTAAAACTTTATTAGATTGGCTAAAGGAAAATTTTGCACAAACAGTAGAAGTTCATATTTCAAGTGGAAATGAATCTGTAATAGAATTTTATGAAAAATATGGTTTTAGAAAAACAGGATATACTATGATGAAGTTAAATAAATAAAAAACGTTTTAATTTATTGTTAGATAAGTAAGCGATAACTTACTATAAGTAGGGCAAAAGTATGTATAAAATTTAAGAAAATACAAAAAAATACATTAATTTAGTTTAAAAAAATAGCAAAAATAATTAAATGCATATAAAAAATCTTTTACTAAATTCATAAATATATGTAAATATTTTGAAAAGAAAAATTGTTATATTTTGTAAAGATATAGCAATTTTTTGTATAAATTTAAAAAGTTTTCAAAAATTTTCCGACTATTTATAAAGTGGTGACATATACCTAGAAGGAAGACAAATTAGTAATAAAAATTTTTAAAACTAATAAACTTAAACATAAGCTGTTAGAAAGGTAAGAGCTTTACATATTACTTATGCAGTTGTAAGCAGACTGTAAACATCTAAATTTGAGAGGTATAAAATTTTGAAGGAACAAAACAAGATAAGCAAATACTTATTAAATACAAAGAATCCATATCAAATAAAAGTCGGAGATACCATCGTAGAAATGGAATATTCAGATACAAACAAAACATTTAATAAATGTATGGTAAACATTTTGAAACAAATATACAAAATAGGCTGACATTTGCTATTGAGCACGTTACAATATACGAGAAGGGAGGTAAAAATTTAATGGCAGGAAGAAAATCAAAGTATTCTTCTAACGAAAATAATACTATAAAAAATAAGATATGGTCTGTTGCATTATATATAAGGCTTTCACAAGAAGATGAAGATAATCGGCAAAGAAAAGCAGGAAAGTAATAGTGTAACAAGCCAAAAAACATTGCTAAATGAATTCATAGAAGAACATGATGATTTGATAGTTTATGATACATATATAGATGATGGGTTTACAGGAACAGATTTTAATAGACCATCATTCCAAAGATTACTAGAAGATATGAGAAATGGAAATATTAACTGTGTTATTGTAAAAGATTTATCAAGACTTGGAAGAAATTATATAGAAGTTGGAAATTATATAGAGCAAGTCTTTCCATTATTTAATATAAGATTTATTGCCATTAATGATTTTGTAGATAGTTTTAAAAATCCATCAAGTACAAATACAATTTTAGTACCATTTAAAAACTTAATAAATGATGAATACTGTAGAGATACATCAATAAAAATTAGAACATCATTAAATGGAAAAAAGAAAAAAGGAGAGTTCATAGGAGCATTTCCATCTTATGGATATATCAAAGATCCAAAAGATAAGCATAAATTAATAATTGACGAAAGTGTTGCAAACATTATAAGAAATATATTTGATTGGAATGTAAATGAAGGATTAGGAAAAATAGCAATATGCCACAGACTAAATGATTTAGGAATATTAAATCCTACAGGACATAAAAAACTAGAATTAGGACAAAATTACAATAATTATGCAATACAAGATAATACATATACTTGGACACCTTCTACAGTACGAAATATTTTAAATAATGAAGTATATATAGGTAATACAGTTCAAGGAAAAAGAAGAACAAAAAGCTATAAAGTGCATAAAGTAGAACAAGTGCCAGAGGAAGAATGGGTAAGGGTAGAAAATACCCATAAGGCTATTATTGATAAAGAAATCTTTGAAAAAGCACAAGAACTGAGCAAAAGAGATACAAAGGTATCACAGAAGACTAAAGAGTTATCAATATGGGCAGGTTTTCTAAAATGTGTAGATTGCAAAAGAGCAATGAATAAGAAAAGTAGCACAAATAAAAGTGGAAGTAAGTATGAATATTATATTTGTAGTACATATAGAAAAAAATCAAACAACTTATGCACAAAGCATTCTATAAAAGTGGAAAATTTAGAAAAAGCAGTGTTAAAAGCTATTAATTTCCATATCGATTTACTAATTGATACAGAAGAAATTGTAAAACAGATAAATGATGTAGGGGCGAGCAGTGCTCGTCCGCAGATAATAGACAATATGATAATTACAAAACAAAATCAGATTTCCAAAATATCAAATTTTAAAAGAACATTATATGAAGATTGGAAGAATGAAGATATTACAAGAGAAGAATATTTAGAATATAAACAAAAATATGAAAATGACATTGAAAGGCTAAAGAGAAATATCGAAAGTTTAGAAAACGAAAAACAAAAGTATGAAAGTCAAGGCATAAGTAGTAATGAATGGATAGAAAAATTTAAAGAGCAAAAAGGAATTACAGAATTATCAAGAGATATTATGATGGAACTAATAGATTGCATATATGTAAAAGAAAATGGAGATATAAAAATAAAGTTTAAATTTGAAGATGAGTTTAAAAGATGTTTAGAATACATAGGGAATAACAAGAGTGTACTAGATAAACAAGTGGCAAATTTATAACTTTAGTGTTGTTAAAATTACCCAAGCAGGAGCGGTAGCAGCACCAGTAGGAGGGCAAGTATTATCAGAAGTATTGCCATATTTAGAACTAACTAAAGACAAACAAGAAGATGATGAAGTAATAGAAGAAATAAGTATTCCTGAAATAAGAAATTTAAAATTATCAGAAGCAATAAAAATATTAAAAGAAGCGGGGCTAGAAATAGGAAATACATTTGAAGAAAACATAGACAAAGATACAGCAGTAGTAAAAGAACAATTACCAAAACCAGGAATAAAAGTAAAAAAAGGTTCAAAAATTAGTGTAGAGCTCTAAAATAATTATAATATAAAATACAAAAATGAAAAATTTACTATACAAAAAAGAATTTTAGCTATATAATAAATGCGTAAAAAAGAAATTGGAGGTTTCTTATATGAATTTAAAAGAAATAATAGTTGGAATTGAAGGAATAAAAGCAAAAGGAGATTTAGAAATAAACATAACAAATGTTGACTCAGATTCAAGAAATATACAAGAAAATGGTATGTTTGTAGCAATACATGGATTTGAAACAGATGGAATAGAATATATACCATCTGCAATAGAAAATGGAGCAAAAGTTATAATGGTAGACGAAAAAGTAGACCTAAAAAAAATAAATATACCACAAGAAATAACATTAATAGTAGTACCAGATACAAGAAAAGCCTTACCAATATGTGCATGTAACTTTTATGAAAACCCATCAAAAAAAATAAAATTAATAGGTGTAACAGGAACAAAAGGAAAAACAACAACAACATTTATGATAAAGAAAATACTAGAAAAGCAAGGTAAAAAGGTAGGATTAATAGGAACAATTGCTACATATATCGGTGAAAAAATGATAGAAGAAAGTGCAAGAACAACACCAGAAAGCATAAAACTACAAAAAACATTTGCACAAATGCTAGAAGAAAAAGTAGATGTAGTAGTTATGGAAGTATCATCACAAAGCCTAAAATTAGGAAGAGTAGATGGATGTGACTTCGACATAGCAGTATTCACAAATTTTTCACAAGAACATATAAGCAAAAACGAACATCCAGACATGGACGATTACTTTAATTCAAAACTAAAACTATTTAACATGTGTAAAACAGGATTTACAAATGCAGACGATATATTTGGAGCAAAAGTTGCAAAACTTGCAAAAAATTGTGAAATAACAACATATGGAATAGACAATTTTTGTAATATACTTGCAAAAGACATAACAATAACAAACTCATATGTAGACTTTAAAGTAAAAATAGAAAGCAGAAATGAAAGAGTAAAAACATGTATACCAGGAAGATTTAGTGTATATAATTCACTTGCTGCAATATGTGTATGCACAAAACTTGGTGCAAATGCAGAACAAATAAAGCAAGGACTAGAAGAAATAAGAGTTCCAGGAAGAAGTGAATTAGTAGACAACAAAAAAGAACTAACAATAATGATAGACTATGCACACACACCAGAAAGCCTAGAAAGCATCTTACAAGCAGTAAAATCATACACTAAAGGAAGAGTAATATCTGTATTTGGATGTGGAGGTGACAGAGATCCTATAAAAAGACCACTAATGGGAGAAGTATCAGGCAGAGTAGCAGACTATACAATAATTACAAGCGACAATCCAAGAACAGAAGAGCCAGATAGTATAATTTCAGAAATTGAAGTAGGAATAAAAAAGACTAAAGGGCAATATACATGTATTACAGACAGAAAAGAAGCAATAAAACATGCTATAGGAATGGCAAATAAAAAAGACATAATAGTACTTGCAGGAAAAGGGCATGAACCATATCAAGAAATAAATCATAAAAAATACCCATTTGATGAAAGAATAATAGTAAAAGATATAATAAAAAATATGC
Organism: uncultured Clostridium sp.; assembly: GCA_948468275.1. Taxonomy (GTDB): domain Bacteria; phylum Bacillota; class Clostridia; order TANB77; family CAG-508; genus RGIG8482. Next base: position 31,755 of record CAOKHI010000019.1, read on the forward strand.
CAAATAAAAATAAATAAAGGGTGAGAAGATGAATTTTCAGATAAAGATATTACTTATGTCATTTATAGCAACTGTAATTTTAGGAATATTTATAATACCACTATTAAAAAAACTTAAAGTAGGTCAAATAGAAAGGCAAGAAGGACCACAATCGCACCTATCTAAACAAGGAACACCAACAATGGGAGGAATAATAATAGCAATAGCAGTTGTAATTTTAGCAATATTTTTAGTATATGATTACTCAAAAACAGAATTACAAGTTGCAAAAAAATTAATTCCACTAGTATTTGTTAGTTTAGGATTTGGAATAATAGGTTGCATAGATGATGCTAAAAAGTTAATATTTAAAAACACAAAAGGACTAAAACCAGCATATAAAATGCTAGGACTACTTGCAATAGCAGTAGCATATACTTTATATTTAATAAAAGGAACAGATGTAGGAACAGATACATATATACCATTTATAAAAACAACAATTAATTTACCAATATTTATATATATACCATTTGCAATATTTGTAATGCTTGCAACAACAAATGCAGTAAACTTAACAGATGGAGTAGACGGACTTTGCCCAACAATAGCAACAATAATAGTAACATGCTTAACAGTAATAGGAATAATATTAGACGTAAAAGAAGTAGTAATATTTGGAACAGTAGTAATAGGAGTATGTCTTGGATTTTTATTATTCAACATGCACCCCGCCAAAATATTTATGGGAGACACAGGATCATTACTTTTAGGAGGAATTATTGCAGCATTAGCACTATACCTAAAAATGCCACTTATATTAATAATAATAGCACTAATACCTGTATTAGAAACAGTATCTGTAATTTTACAAGTAGCATATTTTAAGAAAACAGGGAATAGAATATTAAAGATGGCACCACTTCATCATCATTTTGAACTATCAGGTTGGGGAGAAAACAAAGTAGTATCAATATTTAGTATAATAACCCTAATTCTTTGTATAATTGGATTAATATCAATATAAAATAAAGAAAGGAGAACTAATGCAAAAAGAGCAAATTCAAAAAAATAAAGAAAAACAATTTGATTTCATACTATTTATAACAGTTTTGGTACTTCTTGCAATAGGTATAGTAATGGTATTATCAGCTAGTTCTCCAACAGCGCTTGCAGAAAGTGGAAATAGCTATTCATATGTCACAAGGCAAGCAGCTTTAGGTTTATTAGGAATAATATTAATGATAATAATATCAAAAATAGATTACAAAATATATTCAAAATTTGCAGTAATTGGATATATATTTTCAATAATATTATTAGCAGCAGTACCAATAATTGGTACAGAAGTAAAAGGAGCAAAAAGATGGATAGATTTAGGATTTACAACATTTCAACCATCAGAAATAGCAAAAATTGCATTAATAATATTTTATGCATATTGGCTTACAAAAAACAAAGATAAATTAAAAAATATATTAACAGGATTTTTTATACCATTTATGTATATAGCACCAATAGCAATAATATTAGTAATTTTCCAAGATCATTTAAGTGTTACATTAATCATAATAGCAGTAATATCAATAATGATGCTCATGGCAGGAACTAAATTAAGATATTTCTTAACATGTGGTACAGTAGGAGCACTAGGAGCAGCAGGAATACTATATTATATGGCAGTAGTAATGCAAAAAGGAGCATACAGACTTTCAAGAATTACAGCATTTTTAGATCCATGGGCAGATGTAAAAGACAGTGGGTGGCAAATAATACAAAGTTTATATGCAATAGGGTCAGGAGGACTATTTGGTGCAGGATTAGGAGAAAGTAAGCAAAAATTTTTATACATACCAGAACCACATAATGATTTCATATTTTCAGTATTAGCAGAAGAATTAGGATTTATAGGATGTGCAGTAGTAATATTATTATTTGCAGTATTCATATGGAGAGGACTACTAACAGCAATGAAAGCACCAGATATGTTTGGAAGTTTAGTAGCAATTGGAATAACATCATTAATAGGACTACAAGCAATAATGAATATAGCAGTTGTAACCTCATCAATGCCAAACACAGGAATACCATTACCATTCTTTAGTTATGGAGGAACATCATTAGTAATTTTACTATGTGCAGTACGGTGTATTATTAAACATATCAAGACAGACAAAAAAAGTATAAAATTACTATAAATAAATAAAATACATAAGGGTTGCATAACATGCAACCCCAAAAAAATAAAAAAGGAGGGATTAATCAATTAAATAGATAAATAATTCTATATAATTGATTATGCAAGAAAAATATGAAAGTTATAATAGCAGCAGCAGGAACAGGAGGACATATAAACCCAGGAATTGCAATAGCAAATAAAATAAAACAGGAAAATCCGAAATCTGAAATAATTTTTATAGGTACAAATAGAGGCTTAGAAAAAGACTTAGTACCAAGAGCAGGCTATGAATTAAAAACTGTAGAAGCATATGGATTAAGTAAAAAAATAAACATACAAACCATAAAAAACAACATAAAAACATTAAAGGGAATTAACCAAGCAAAAAAAATAGTAAAACAATTTAAACCAGATATAGTAATAGGAACAGGAGGATACATTTGTGCATCAGCAATACTTTCAGCGAAGAAATACAAAATACCTACAATATTACATGAAAGCAATGCATGGCCAGGAAAAGCAGTAAAAATGCTATCTAAAAAAGTAGACACAATATTAGTTGGTTTCAAAGAAGCAAAAGAAAGATTACCCCAAGCAAAAAACGTAGTAATAACAGGAACACCAACAAAAGTAAAAAAATTACATTTAACTAATATAAGAAAAAGCGAAATACTAAAAGAATTAGGACTAAAATCAGACAAACCAGTAATATTAGTATTTGGAGGAAGCCAAGGAGCAAAAGCAATAAATGACGTAATGGTAAAAATAATAAATGAAAAAATAAACAAAAACTATCAAATAATATGGGCACCAGGCCAAATACAATTTGATATAATAAAAACACATATAAAAAACATGTCACAACTAAAAGAAGTAAAAATACTTCCATACATATATAATATGGAAGAAATAATGAATGCATCAGATTTAATAATTGCAAGAAGCGGAGCAATGACAATAACAGAAATATCAAAAGTAGGAAAACCAGCAATATTCATACCACTTCCATATGTAAGTAACAATCACCAAGAATACAATGCAAAAGTATTACAAAAAGTCGGAGCAGCAAAAATAATTCTAAATAAAGAACTAAATGCACAAATACTAAACGAGCAAATACTAGACATAGTACAAAGCAAAGAAAAAATGAAAAAGATGGGAGAATCTGCAAGAAAAATAGAAATAGAAAATGTAGAAGAAAAGATATATAATGAAATAAAAAAGTTGACAAAATAGTAAAAAAAATGTACAATAAAAAATAGGAGATGATGAAAATGAATATAATACAGAAAATCAAAGACTTATTTAGAATAGGAAAAGTAAAACAAATAGAAGCCCCAAAAGAAATAGAAACATCTAGCCCAAAAGATGAATGGAAAGTAACTCCAGAACAACTAAAACAAGGGCAAGAAAAAACAAGAAGAGAACAACAAAGAGAATTCCAATTAATGTTTGCATTAAAAAATGTATGTGGAAAAAGCTTTAACCTATATGGAGAAGATATGCAAATAGCACTACAATCAACATTAAGCAGATTTGGTTATGAAAACGATATATCAGTACTAGATGATTTAGATTTATCAATTTTACGTAAAGTAAATATGGAATTTAATAATGAAAATCATGATGACATCATACAACATATTTCAAATAGCGAAAATCCTTCAAAAGAAGCAACAACACTTATAAACTCAGTTAGAGGACAAGCATTAGCAGAAGCACAAAAAAGAGGATTTACACAATCACCAAAAGTTGCAAAGGGATTTGTAGAAACTCCAATAAAAACATTCAGAGAAACAATAGAAGCTTCTAAAGAATTAGAGAGTGAAATTGAGGATTAAAATAGTAATATAAAATAAAAAAGCATAATTGGTAAAAATATCAAATAACCAATTATGCTTTTTTGATGAAAAACATTAATCCTAGCATTATAAGTTTCTACATAGTGTTTTTCTATATATACTATACTAAATTAAGAAGGGGAGCTTAATGATTTTCCCCACATTTGATATATAAACTTCTTCAAAGAACATTGAACTAAAAATATTATCTTTAGTTACAGTTCACAGCATATATAATAAAATCCGCTATGGCTAAGTAATATATTTTA
>CAOKHI010000020.1 GCA_948468275.1 uncultured Clostridium sp.
GGAATACCCGTGAGCTTGGAGGGCGAAATGAAAAAATAAAATATATTACTTAGCAGTAGCAGATTTTATTATATATGCTGTGAACTGTAACGAATAAATTATTAAGATATTAAAAATTTTATAAAAACTATGTTAAAAAAATACCTTTTAGTGTATAATAGTAAAGAAATTACAGAAAATATGCCAAAGGGTGACAAATTATGATGTATGACTTAATTGAAGTTAAGCCAAAAATAAATAAGACAAAAGTAATAATTGCTATAATAATAGTATTAATTCTGATACTATTATTAAGCATTCCATTAATAAAACATATAAAAAAGAATAATATAAATATAGTGGCTAAAAATGATATACAAAATACAATAGAACCACCACTACCACCAACAGAAGAAAAGATAAAAACAAAACATATACCACAAATTGAGTTAAAACCAGTGTATTCAGAAGCGGGAAAAAATGCCATAAACAATATATATCATTCAGAAGAAAAAGTAGTATATTTAACATTTGATGATGGACCATCAAAGTCCGTTACACCACTTATTCTAGATTTATTAAAACAAGAAAATATAAAAGCATCGTTTTTTGTTTTAGGATCAAGGGTAGAATTAAATCCAGATGTATTAAAAAGGGCGCATAAAGAAGGACATTATATAGCAAACCATGGATATTCACATGTATATTCACAAATATATGCAAGTGTAGATGATGTTTTAAAAGAATACAACAAAACACAAGAAGCCATAAAAAATGCGTTAGGAACAGACTATAATGGACATATATTTAGATTTCCAGGAGGTTCAACAGGAGGAAAATATAAAACTGTAAAATCAGAAGCAAAAGATGTGTTACAAGCAAATGAAATATTATATATAGATTGGAATGCACTAAGCCAAGATGCAGCAGGAGCCCATACAAAAGAAGAACTAATAGAAAACACAAAATCAAGTGTAGCTGACAAAAATTCAGTAGTAATTCTAATGCACGATGCAGGTGACAAAATCCTAACATATGAGGCACTACCAGAAATAATAAGTTATTTAAGAGAAAAGGGATATGTGTTTAAAAATTTTTATAGTTTAATGAAATAGAAATTAAAAAACTAAAATCTATTAAAAATTAGATTTTAGTTTTTAGTTATCATATCCATTCACCATATTTTCTAATATACAATTTCTTAACACCCATAGCAACAAAACAATAAAGTATAGGAATAGCAATAATTACAGCAATATAATTTAATGAAAGTGGAACAAGTCCTATTAATTTTCCTATAAAAGTAGAAGGTACAATTAGTGCTATGATACTTAGTAATATAGAAGAGATATATACAGGTTTAGATGCATTACTTTGTATAAAAGGAAGTTTTCCTGTACGTATTATATGAAGTCCTATTAAATTAGATACAACTCCATATGAAAACCATATAGTTTGGAATAATGCGGCATCAGGCATACGTAGTCCAAAACCAAACCAAAGTGTAGCAAAAACAATTAAATCGAAAATTGAACTAGTAGGTCCCATGAAAAACATGAAATGTTTAAGACTATTTAAGTCCCACTTTCGTGGTTTAGCAAGATATTCATTATCTACATTATCAAATGGAAGAGATAATTGTCCTATATCGTATAGTAAACTTTGTACTAATAATTGAATAGGAGTAATAGGTAAAAATGGAAGAGCTACACTAGCAATTAGTACAGACAAAACCTCTCCAAAATTAAAACTAATAGCCATTTTAATATATTTTAATAAATTTGCAAAAGTACGTCTTCCTTCAATAGCACCATCAATAAGAACATTTAAATCTTTTTCTAAAAGAATAATGTCAGCAGTTTCTTTTGCAATATCTACAGCAGTATCAACAGAAATTCCAACATCAGCATTTGTAAGAGAAGGACTATCATTTATACCATCACCCATGTATCCAACAACATTACCAGCTTCTTTTAATAACCTTACAATTCGTGCCTTTTGAATTGGTGAAAGTTTAGCAAAAATATTAGTTTTCTTCAAAAGTCGTAAAAGAGCAACATCAGATAATTTATCTATTTGACTGCCTAAAACTATTTTAGACGAATTAATATCTACTTTTTCACAAATACATTTAGTAACTTCTGCATTATCACCTGTTAATACAATAACACGTACACCTTTTTTATTTAATTTATTAATTGCTTCTTTAGCACTTTCCTTAGGTGGATCTAAAAACCCTATAAATCCCATTAAAGTCATTTTATTTTCATCTTTTACACTAAATTCATATTCCTTTGTAACATCATTTTTCTTACAAACAGCAATAACTCTTAAACCATCTTTATTTAGATTTTTAGTAATACTTCTAATATTTTCTTTAATTTCATTTGTAATAGGAGATACTTCACCATTATATTCAATTGTAGTACAAATACTTAATATTTCTTCAACAGCACCTTTTGTAATAAGTTGATTTTTTTCTCCATCTGTAACAATAACAGATAATCTTCTTCTAGCAAAATCGAAAGGGATTTCATCAACTTTTTTATATTTTTCTACAACTTCAGCCATGTTATTTTCTAAAGCACGTTTAATAACAGCTTCATCTATATTGCCCTTTAAACCTGTTTGAAAATACGAATTTAAAAAAGCATGTTTTAAAACTGCAAAATCTTCATAACCCTTAACATCTAAGTATTTTTCTAATACAATTTTATCTTCTGTTAGTGTTCCTGTTTTATCTGTACATAAAATATTCATAGCACCAAAACTTTGAATAGAATCAAGCTTTTTTACTATAGTTTTCTTTTTAGACATACGAACAGCACCTTTTGCAAGACTAGACGACAAAATTACAGGTAATAATAAAGGAGTAATTCCTATTGCTATTGCAACAGAAAAAGTAAAAGCAAGAATAGTATCATGTTTCCAAACATTTACTAAAAAAGTAATAGGAATCATAACAAGCATAAATCTAACAAGTAATTTACTTACGTTTTCTACACCTTTTTGGAAAGAAGTCTTTGGTTTTCCATTAGTTATAGTTTTAGCGACCTTACCAAAATAAGTATCATTTGCAGTTTTTATAATAACACCTTTTGCACTACCACTAATTACATTTGTACCCATAAAGCAAATAGTGTCTAAATCTGTTATACTTGCTATATCTTCAATAGATTGAAGTTCAGTATTTGCCATTTTTTTAACAGCATCAGATTCACCTGTAAGAGAAGATTGACCAACATATAAATCTTTAGCTTCAATTATCCTTAAATCAGCAGGAATCATATCTCCTGCTGAAAGTAAAACAACATCACCTAAAACCGTTTCTTTAATAGGAATTTTAATAGTTTTTCCATCTCTTAAAACAGAAGCAGTAGTTGCAACAAGATTTCTAAGCTTACTTGCAGCCTTATTTGAGCGAAATTCCTCAAAAAATTCTAAAAAAGTACTAACACAAACCAAAGCTATAATTACAATAATATTTGCATAACTTGGAGTAGAAGCAATCATAACATCTGTATAAAGCAGAACTAAAGTTATACCAAGCAAAATTACATTAAAAGGGCTAAGAAGACTTTCTAAGAAATAGTTGTACCATTGTTTTTCTTTAGCTTGTTTTAATTCATTAAAACCATATTTGTTTAAATAACTAATAGCCTCATCAGAACTTAAGCCATTTTCCTTAAAATCAGCTTTTTTCAAAAATTCATCTTTGGGTAAAAAACATTCATTACCATATTTTTGCCTAATATTAATATCATCTTTTTTTAAATCAATATCCATTAAAAACACCTCATTTACATATGTAAAATTATACCACTATTATAGAAAAAAGATACAAAAATTATAAAAAAAACAAAATAAAAAAGTGCAAAAAAAGCATAATAAAACAGAAAAAATGCAGTGGATTGCAAATTATTTTGTTATGTTATATAATAATAAAGGGGGATAAATTATGATAGAAAGAAAAAAATATGTTGAACTTTTAAAAAAATGGAAAGATAAGGATTTAATAAAAGTAGTAACAGGAATAAGAAGATGTGGAAAGTCTACATTATTTGAGTTGTTTATTCAATATTTAAAAAGTATTGGAATAAAAGAAAGTCATATAATATCAATAAATTTGGAAAATCCAGAATACGAATTTGAAGATTATAAAGATTTATATAAATATATTAAAGAAAAAATAACTGATGAAGATAAATACTATGTTTTTTTAGATGAAGTGCAAAATGTTAGTAAATTCCAAAAGACTGTTGATGGATTGTATATTATGAAAAATGTAGATGTTTATATAACAGGTTCAAATGCATATCTATTATCAGGTGAACTTGCAACATTATTATCAGGAAGATATATTGAAATAAAAATGTATCCATTATCATTTAAAGAATATGTAGATTATTATAATAAAGAAGCAGATGAAAAACTTTATTTACAATATATAAATAAAAGTTCATTTCCATATGCACTAAATCTAGAAAGTGAAACAGAGGTAGATGATTATTTAGATGCGTTATATAATACAATAATAGTAAAAGACATATCAACAAGGAAAAAAATATCAGATACATCTATGTTAAGTAATATAGCTAAATTTATGTTTGATAATATAGGAAATTTACTATCAATAAAGAAAATATCAGATACATTAAATTCAGATGGAAGGTCTATATCCATTCATACAGTAGAAAGTTATTTAAGTTCATTAGTAGATAGTTACGTATTTAATAAAATATCAAGATTTGATATAAAAGGTAAGCAATATTTACAATCAGGAGAAAAATATTATGCAACAGATGTAACAATGCGATATGCATTATTAGGCAGAAGGAATTTAGATGCAGGCCATATTTTAGAAAATATAGTATATCTTGAACTTTTAAGAAGAGGATATAAGGTATATATTGGAAAAACAGGAGATAAAGAAGTTGATTTTGTAGCAGAAAATAAAGAAGGGTTTAGATACTTTCAAGTAGCATATACTACAAGGGAAGAAAGTACACTTAAAAGAGAGTTAGCATCATTACAAGCAATAAATGATCATTATCCAAAGACCATACTTACAATGGACTTAGACCCAATAGCGGATTTTAATGGAATAAAGAAAATGAATGTTATAGATTGGTTAATAGAAAATGGATAAGATTTGATATGATTTATAGAAAATATTATTGACAAACAAAAACAAATGTTTTAAAATAAACATGGTGATAATAATGCAAAGACAAATTTTACATGTAGATGTAAACAATGCTTTTTTATCTTGGACAGCAATAGATATGTTAAAAAATGGGGAGAAATTAGATATAAGAACAATTCCAGCAGTAATAGGAGGAGATGAAGCCTCACGTCATGGTGTAGTATTAGCCAAAAGCATGAAAGCTAAGATATTTGGAATAAAAACAGGAGAACCAATTTATCAAGCTAGAAAAAAGTGTTCAGATTTAAGAGTATATAAGGGAGATTATACATCATATAAAAAACATTCTAATAATTTATATAATATACTATTAGAATATACAGACAAAATAGAAAGATTTTCTATAGATGAATGTTTTATGGATTTAACACTATTTATAAAAAAAGGTGAAAAATTAATAGACAAAGCATATGAAATAAATAGAAGAGTAAAAGAAGAACTAGGATTTACAGTAAATATAGGAGTAGCACACAACAAACTACTTGCAAAAATGGCATCAGATTTTGAAAAACCAGATAGAGTACACACTTTATATGAAGATGAAATACAACAAAAGATGTGGAAACTTCCAGCATCAGAATTATTTATGGTAGGAAGAAAAAGTATTTCAAAATTACAAAATATGGAAATAAGAACCATAGGAGATTTAGCAAGGTTAGATGTAAATATTTTAATAAAAAAATTTGGAAAACATGGAAGAATAATGTGGGAATATGCAAATGGAATAGATTCATCACAAGTTATATACCAATATGAACAACCCAAATGTATAGGGAATTCAATAACTTTACCACAAGATGTACGAGATATAAACAAACTAAATGAAATCTTATTAGCTTTATCAGAACAGGTAGGATATAGACTAAGAAAACACGAACTATTTGCTAATGTTATAAATGTACAAATAAAAACAAATGAATTTATAACATATTCACATCAAAAAAAGCTACAAAATTCATCAAACACAACAAAAGAAATATACGATACAGCCAAGCAACTATTACAAAACCTACACAATCAAAGAGCAGTAAGGCTAATAGGAATACGAGCAGATAAACTAATTTCTAAAGAAGAAGTACAAATGTCACTGTTTTACGAACAAGGAAATGAAAAGCAAGAAAAAATAGATAAAACTTTAGATACAATTAAAAAGAAATATGGATATGAGGCAATAACAAGAGCAGGAGAAATGGGAGTCAAAAATATGTTAAATATAAGAGAATAAAAAAACTAGTTATGACAATGAATGATACTACAAGTATATATTACAAAACGCTAATAGCAAAATAATGTTGACTTGCTAAATAAAGAAATATATAATATGAATATAATTTAGATAAAAGGAAAAAATAAATAATATACGGAGGAGTAAGAAGATGAATGAAAGAAACAAGAAGAAAGTTAAAAAAATGAGTGTTAATTCATATGTAAAAAGAAGTAGAGCAATAACATTAATAGCATTAGTAATAACAATAATATTACTACTAATTCTAGCAGGAGTAGTAATAAATTTTGTAATAAATGGAGGAATAATAGACAAGGCACGGACTAGCAACAGATAAATATTTAAGTGAACAAGAAAGAGAACAAAAAGAATTAGAAGAATTATATAAAAAAATAAGTGGATTAGAGCAACTGCCAGAAAATACAGAAAAAACAGAAGCAGGAACAATAGTAAAATTACCAGATAAATGGACAACATCTACTCCATCGTTGGTATCAACACAAACAGGAAAAGAAATACAATCATCACAAAAAGTATCATCAGTATATGCAGTATCAACAGGAGAAGGAGAAACAATACCAGTACCAATAGGATTTTACTATGTGGGAGGAAAAATAAATGAAGGAGTAGTAATATCAGATAATGAAGAGGATAGATATGGATATAATCCAGAAACAAAAAATGAAAATGATGATAATTTAGATAAAACAACACATGAGTATGCGACAAAACTAAAGGGAAATCAATTTGTATGGATACCATGTAAAATTGAAGACTACAAAAAAATAGATTGGCGGAAAAGAAAATGCAAAATGGGATATAGAAACAAGTCCATCGGAATATGCTCAGGTAGCAAAATATGAAGGATTTTATATAGGAAGATATGAAGCAGGAGTAGCAACATATAATGAAGAAACAAATAGTTTTGAAAATAGTGTAACATTTAATGGAAATGCATCTTTATATAATAAAGTAGATATACAAACACCATTAAATACAAATTGGTGTTGGCAAAATTATAATTATATAGCAAGACAAGAGGGTACAGTAGTAGGAACAGGAACAAATAAAGCAAATGGGAATATAGTATCAAAAGCAAATTGTATACCATATTATCATACAGATTATTACACAGCAGTAGAAATGACAAGAAGAATGTATAAAAATCATAAAACAGTACAAAGTGGGTTAGTAACAGGAACACAGTGGGACATGATGATGAAATATATGCAATCATGTGGAATAGATGTGCTAATATCAAATTGGGCAAATTATGATGATGTAGAATTAACACAATTACGAGGATATTATACTAATGTGACATCAGCAGCAGTAACAACAGGATTCAACAGTGTAAATGAAATAACACGGAACCAATGGAGCAGCAAATACATGGTTTATACTAACAACAGGGGCAACTGAGCAAGTAAAAAAGCAAAATTTATATGACATAGCAGGAAATCTATGGGAATGGACAATGGAGGCATCTTACCAAGGGAGTCATTCATATAATAATAATGCACTACAAAATACTAATGTAGTTCGTGGAGGAGGATTTAATGTTACATATGAAAGTTATCCTACATGTTATAGACAAAGTATGCCTGTAGCAGCAACTAATACTAATTGTGGCTTTAGGACTGTACTTTATTTAATATAACTTCTAAGTAGTTTATAAATTTTCACATATTTAAAAGATGAATTGTAAAAAATATATACAAGTTCATCTTTTTTTGAATTTGTAATGAAATATTTGGAAATAAATGCTATAATACTAATAAATTAATAGTATTTGAAATTTGCAGACGCATCTGCGAATTTGGAAAGGTATAAAATATGAACTATATAGAGAAAATAATAACAGATGAAAAATATAATTTAGAATTAAAAGAGCAAGTGAATTTTGATGAACCTAAAAAATACTTGAAAGCAGTTAGCTCTTTTGCAAATGGTTATGATATTGGATATATAATATTTGGAATAGAAGATGGAACTAAAAAAATTGTTGGAGTAAAAGATATAAAGAAATCTTATGAAGAAGTTTCAAATAGAATAAAAACACGAATTGATCCAAGTATTATACCAACAGTAGATATTGTAGATGTAGAAGGTAAAAAACTGATAGTAGTAAAAGTAATACCAGGACAACATACTCCATATTACTATGTTAATAAAGGTACGAGAAATGCATATATAAGAAAAGGCGACCAAGATTGTGAAGCAAATAGTACAGAATTAAATGAGCTTATTTTAAGAGGAAGAAATCAAGGGTGGGATGAATTAGTAACAGATAATTTATATAAAGATTTTACATTTGAGAAATTAAAGAAATATTTTGAAGATATAAAAGATTACAAAATAGAAAAAGAAGATTTAGAGTCATTTGGTTTATTAAATGGCGAAAAATTAACAAATGCAGCTCTATTATATTCTGACCAAAATTCAGTAGTTGGTTCATTTATATCTTGCACTCGTTGGGATGGATTAGATAAATTATCAGCTAAAGATGATATTGAATTTTATGGAAGTATTTTAGACCAAATTGATAATGCAATGGAATTTATAAAGAAACATATGTCAAATGGTTGGGTTAAAGAAGGTGGAAAATTAGCAAGAAGAACAATCCCAGAATATGATTTAGATGCTATGCGTGAAGCAATTATCAATGCAGAGGCTCATCGTTCATATTTGATGAGAGGAACAAATGTTGAATTAGCATTTTATGATGATAGAATAGAAATTGTATCTTGTGGTACAATTGGAAATGGTAAAACATTAGAAGAATTACTAAAAAGACCTACTAGTCAAAGAAGAAATCAATTAGTTTGTGACATTTTTTCAAGATTAGATTTTATGGAAAGACGTGGAAGTGGTATTAAAAAGATTCTTCTAGCATACGAAAATGATGAAAAAAAGCCTAAATTTGAAATCATTGGAGACGTATTTATTGTTACTTTTTATAGTAGATTATATAGAAATGTAGAAAGAAATGATGATAATGTAGATACAAATGTAGAAAAAAATGTAGAGAGAAAAATAAAAGGAAAATATCCAGAATTATCTAATATATCAATAAATATTTTGAATTTGTTAGAGAAAAATAAGTATCTTAAACAAGATGAAATTGCAGAAAAATTAAATAAAGCTCCAAATACTATTTATAGAAATATAAAGGTTTTAAAAGATATGGGAATTATAGAAAGGGTAGGTTCTACTAAAAAAGGATATTGGAGAATAAATTTTTAATTTCTTATATATTTTTGGTATGCAAGAAATCATATAAGAAAGATTAAAAGTTCAAATCATCCAGACGTCTGGATGATTTAAAAATAAAAAAGTCGTTTTAGTAAAAAAGTCTAAAGCGATTTTTTTATGGAAATTTTTTGTCTACATTAGAGAAATATAAAAAGTTATACTAAAAACAATTTAAAATAGCTAAAAATTAAAAATAAAGCGAATAAACGAAAGAAGGTGAGGGAAATGTCTAACTTAAATTTAAAAGGTATATGGATACCAATAGAAATATTAACAGATGAAAAATTAAGTGATAAAGAAATCTATGGGAATGGACAATGGAGGCATCTTACCAAGGAAGTCATGCATATAATAATAATGCACTACAAAATATAATGTAGTTCGTGGAGGAGGATTTAATGTTACATATGAAAGTTATCCTACATGTTATAGACAAAGTATGCCTGTAGCAGCAACTAATACTAATTGTGGCTTTAGGACTGTACTTTATTTAATATAACTTCTAAAAAATAAGGATTTAAAAAATTAATGTTATTAGGTATTCTAAAACATCAAGCTCTAACGATTATTCATTACAAATTCATATTAATATATATATAAGTAGGCAATTTTTTGCCTACTTTTACTTGACACATACAATAATATTGTGTAATATTTTTGTTATATGATTAAATATTTTATTGTGAAATAAAAATATTTAAGATATAGAATTATAAATAAAAAATTATGAACAGGAGCGAAGATAAAGTGAAAGTATTTTATAAAAATAAAGAATATGAAGCAAAAAAAGGTACAACAGTATTAGAATTATTACAAGAAGAAATTAAAAATGCAGATACTTTAGTTATAGCATGCAAATGCAATAATGAGGTAAGAAGCCTAAAATTAGAAATAAAAGAAGATTGCAAAATAGATTTAATAGACTTAAATTCAAAAGATGGAATGATGATTTATATAAGAGGAATAATGTATATAACAGCAAAAGCAATAGAAGAATTATACCCACATGCATTAATTACAGTTAATTATCAATTATCAAATGCAATGTTTTGTGAATTAGACAATATGAAAATAACAGATGAAATGATAGAAAAAATACATAAAAGAATACAAGAAATAATAGATAGAAATATAGAAATTAGAAAAGTAAAAATGACTAAAGAAGAAGCAGAAGAATTTTATAAAAAAGAAAATACGTTAAAAGGAAGAGTACAAATAGATACAGATAATAAATATGGAGCATCATTATACTATTGTGAAGATTATTATAACTATTTCTTTGGAGTTATGCCAATTTCAACAGGATATACAAAAATATACGATATATTAAAATATAAAGATGGATTTATAGTAAGATATCCAAATTGGAAAACTCCAACAAAACTAGTACCATTTGTAGAAAACAAAAAATTATTAGCAACATTAGATGAATATGAAGATATATACAAATCTATTGGAATAAATACAATTTATAGATTAAACAGAGAACTTGCAAAAGACAATGCAACAGATGCAATACTACTATCAGAAGCATTACATGAGAAAAAAATTTCAGATATAGCAGATAAAATAGCAAGTGATAAAAATAAAAAAGTAGTATTAATAGCAGGACCATCATCTTCAGGAAAAACCACATTTGCCAAAAGATTAGGACTACAATTACGTTTAAATGGATTAAAACCAGTTACAATTTCAGTAGACAATTATTTTGTAGAAAGGCAAGACAACCCAAAAGATGAATTTGGAAATTACGATTTTGAATGTATAGAAGCATTAGATACAAAATTATTCAATGAACACTTAGTACAATTACTAAATGGAGAAGAAGTACGGAATGCCTACTTTTGACTTTAAAATAGGCAGTAAAAAATATCTTGGAAATACTCTAAAATTAGCATCAGATGAAATTTTAGTAATAGAAGGAATACACTGTTTAAATGATAGACTAACAAGTTCAATACCAAAAGACCAAAAATATAAAATATATATAAGTGCACTAACAGTATTAAACATAGATTACTATAATAGAATATCTACAACAGATACACGTCTAATTAGAAGAATAGTAAGAGATAATCAATTTAGGGGCTATGATGCAGCACATACAATAAGAATGTGGTATTCAGTAAACAGAGGAGAAGAAAGATATATATATCCATTCCAAGAAGAAGCAGACAGTATGTTTAATTCATCATTAATATATGAATTAGGAGTATTAAAAGATTATGCACTCCCATTATTACAAGACATAAAAAATACAGAACCAGAATATGCAGAAGCAACAAGACTAATTAGACTTTTAAGTTATTTTGAAGCAATACCAATTAATAATATACCAAAAACATCACTAATAAGAGAATTTATAGGAGATAGTTTATTTGAAGTATAGGGAGGAATCATGCAAACTAGCAAATTTACAGAAATAGATGAAGAATTTATATGTGAAAAATGTGGTAAAAAAGTACATAAATTAGGATATTCATGCAGAAATCACTGTCCATTTTGCTTACATTCAAAACATGTAGATATAAATCCAGGAGATAGAGCCCAAACATGCCATGGAGATTTAGAACCAGTAGGATTAGAAATAGATTCTAAAAAAGGATATGTAATAATTCACAAATGTAAAAAATGTGGAGAAATAAGAAAAAACAAAGCAGCAAAAGACGACAACACAGAATTAATAATTGCACTAAGTACAAAACAATATAAATAGGAGAATAGTATGGAAATAAGAGAATTTGGACAATGGTTATATGAACTAAGAAAGCAACATGAATTAACATACGAAGAACTTGTAGAAAAAATTAATATTCCAAAAATAGAAATTAAAAATTTAAAAAAGTGGGAAAGAAATATAGAATATCCAGATTTAGAAACCATATACAGATTATCAGAGATATTTAATATACCAAGTGAAGAACTGCTTACATCAAAAGAACAGACATTAAAAAAAGGGGTAGGAAAAATAAATGTACAATTAATAAGATTTATTAGCTACATATTAAATGTATCAATATATACAGCAATATGGATAATGAGAATAGTATTAGTTCTAGCATTAATAATATCATGGAGCTTTTTTATAGGAGTATGCAAACAAAATGGCTTAGTTTAAACTTATTCTAGACATTACAAAAAAGTTTGGTTTTATTAACATACACTAAAATTTAAATTTTACTTTAGGGTTTGACAACATTATGGTGAATATGGTAAAATATGCATTGTTAAAAAGCAATGCTTTTTTCCTTACTCATATAAAATATATGGGTTATAAATCCAAAAGGAGGTGAAAATAATGAATAAATACGAAAGTGTTGTCATTATTAGTCCAGCTGTTGAAGAAGAAGGAATGAAAAGCCTTATAGCAAGATTTACAGACTTGATTAATAGTGAAGGTAAAGTTGAAAAAGTAGATGAATTAGGAAAAAGAAAACTAGCATATGAAGTAAAGAAAAATAAAGAAGGTTACTACATAATATTCAACTTTGAAGCAAAACCAACTCTAATTGCAGAATTAGAAAGAAACTATAGAATAACAGATGAAGTTATAAAATTTATAGTTGTTAGAAAAGAAGATTAATATATGATTACAAAGGAAATAAAAAAATTATAAAAATGGGGGCCTTTATTAAAGGAAAGGTAAGGTAAAAATATATGAATAAAGTAATTTTAATGGGAAGATTAACAAGAGATCCAGAAGTTAGATATACACAAACAAACAATACATTAGTAGCAAGCTTTTCTTTAGCTGTAAACAGAAGATTTGTAAGACAAGGAGAAGAAAGACAAGCAGATTTTATAAATATAGTTGCATGGAGTAAACTAGGTGAATTTTGTAGTAAATACTTTAAAAAGGGTCAACAAGTAGGAATTATAGGAAGAATACAAACAAGAACATGGGATGATGATCAAGGACAAAAACATTATATAACAGAAGTAGTTGCAGAAGAAGCATATTTTGCAGAAGGAAAAAGAGATACTGAAAATTCAGCAGCAAATTTTGAAAATACATTTGGAAATTCTATGCCATCAAATCCAGAATTCGAAATGTCTTCTAATGATGACCTACCATTCTAAAAAGGGAGGAAATTAAAATGGCAGACAAAAAACAAAACAATAAAAGAAATAATAGAAATAATGATGAGGATTACAATCCAAAGTTTAGAAAAATGAGAAAAAAAGTATGTGCATTATGTAATGATAAAACTTTGGTTTTAGATTATAAAAATCCAGAACAATTAAAAAAATTCATAAATGAAAAAGGTAAAATATTACCAAGAAGAGCAACAGGTGCATGTGCTAAACATCAAAGAGATATAACACTTGCAGTAAAAAGATGCAGACATATAGCAATGTTACCATATGCTGAAAATTAATATGTAAAAATAAAATTCTGTAATCTTAGTACTAACAAAGGTTACAGAATTTTGATTTTGTAAAATTATATTGATTTTAATGCAATTACAAAAATTTCTAATATATAAACAAAATTAGTAATAATACACAACCATTATGTATTTACTAGAGTGAGATAAGGCATAATTTTATGTAATAATATGCCTAATAGTCTTCAAAGTAAGAGAATTTATAGTACAGAAAAAATAAAATAAATCCTTAGTTAGAAGGAAATTGCACTATTTATAGTGTGAATTGTAACTATGGATTAAAAAAATTGTCATAAATTTGGTATTTTTCTATTGAATAATAGAATTTATTTGTGTTATAATATCATGCGAAGATTATAAAGAAAGAGGGAGTTAATGTGAAAAAGAATTTGAGAAAAACTAAAATCGTTGGTACAATAGGACCAGCAAGTGAAATTATATTAGAGGATTTATTCAATGCAGGGTTAAATGTAACTAGAATAAATTACTCACATGGAAGTTGGGAGGAACAAGCAGAAAAGACAGAAGATATTATTAGATTAAGAAAAGAATTAGATCTTCCAATTGCATTATTATTAGATATGCAAGGACCAGAAATTAGAACAGGTATGCTTGTTACAGGAAAAAATGATAAAATACAATTAGAAGATGGACAAAAATTTACTCTAGTGAACGAAGATATAATTGGAGATAAAGATAGAGTATCTGTAAGTTACAAAAATTTATATCAAGATTTAAAACCAGGTGCAAAAGTATTAATAGATGATGGTGCAATAGAATTAGTAGTTGATGAAATAGTTGGAAAAGATATAGTTTGTACAGTAGTTCATGGAAATGGTTTAGGAAGTAGAAAAACAATGAACTTACCAGGAACAGCTATACGTTTACCAGCTTTAAAAGATAAAGACATAGCAGACTTAAAAACTGCTTGCGAACATGATTACGATTATGTTGCTGTATCATTTACAAGAAACAAAGATGATATAGATCAAGTAAGAAAAGTATTAGATGAAAATGGTGGAAAAGATATTAAAATAGTAACAAAAGTAGAAAATGTAGAAGGTCTACAAAATATGGAAGAAATAGTACGCGTTGCAGATGCACAAATGATTGCACGTGGGGATATGGCTACAGAAACAGATTTTACAGAACCACCAATTATGCAAAAGAAATTTATAAAATTATCTAACAAAGCAAATAAACCAGCAATTACAGCAACACAAATGCTTGAATCTATGATGCATCAACCATTACCAACAAGAGCAGAAGCAAGTGACGTTGCAAATGCTATTTATGATAGAACAAGTGCAATAATGCTATCTGGAGAATGTGCAATGGGAGATTACCCATTAGAATGTGTAAAAACAATGGTAAAAATTGCTGAAAGAGTAGAACCAGAAATACATTATTGGAAAAGATTCGAACAAAATGAAGACTTAGACTTAACAGATATGGAAATAAAAATCGCATATACTGCATGTGTTACAGCAAAAAATGTAGATGCAGATGCAATAGTATGTTATACACATACAGGAGATTCAGCAAGAAGATTATCTGGTTTAGGAGCAGGATGCCCAATTTTAGCTGTTACAGACAATAGAAGAACATTTAACCAATTAGCATTAGCTTGGAATGTAACACCTGTTTATATAGAACCACAAGAAAAAATAGATAAAACAATTGAAGAAGGAATAAAAAAATTACAAAATAAAGGAATTCTAGAAAAAGGAGACTTAGTAGTTATTTCAGGTGGAGCAAAAAATATGATAGATGGTCATGAAAATAAAACAGTAGGTGGAATATTAAAAGTTTAATTAAAAAACTTATCATAACCGCTAAAAGCGGTTATGATTTTTAAAAATGCTATTAGGAAGGCTATAAATGGGTTTAATTATAAGATATTTTTATATTACTTATTATAAATTTTACAAAACATGCTAAATATCTTATAAATACCCATTTATTTTGGTTAATTTAGCTAGTAAAACAAGGATAAGAAATTAATATTGTCAGCATTGTACATTATTAATAATTAGAACTTAAGTTAACTGCACTGAGTAAGTAGTTATAGATAGATAAGAATTATAAATAGGAGGAAAAAATGAAGGGATTAGATTTAGGAAAAGATAAAATAGGAAAATTATTAATAACATTTGCTGTACCTTGTATTATATCATTAGTAGTTAATGCATTATACAACATAGTTGATCAAGTATTTATAGGATGGGGTGTTGGCTATTTAGGAAATGGAGCAACAAATGTTGTATTTCCAATTGTAGTTGTATGTTTAGCGTTTTCACTAATGTTTGGCGATGGTTCAGCATCATTTTTAAGTATAAAATTAGGAGAAAAGAAAAACAAAGAAGCAGAAAAAGGAGTTTGCAATGGAATAATTGCTTCTGTTATTATAGCAATTATACTTTGTGCAGTAGTTTTAATATTTTTACCCAAATTAATTAATGTATTTGGAGCAACAGATTCTTTACGTGAATTTGCATTGGGATATGGATACATAATAGCAATTGGTATACCATTTATGATGGTAGGGACTACTTTAAATTCTATAATAAGAGCAGATGGAGCACCTAAGTATGCAATGGTTTCAATGATTGTAGGAGCAGTGTTAAATATAATATTAGATCCAATTGCTATATTTGTTTTAAAAATGGGAGTTCAAGGAGCAGCACTTGCAACAATAATAAGTCAATTTGTTACATTTTTGATGAATGCACTATACATAAAAAAATTCAAAACAATACAACCTTCAAAAGAAAGTTTTAAACCACAAATTAAAACAATAAAAACAATAGCAATGTTAGGAATTTCATCATTTATAACTCAAATGTCAATAGTTATTGTAATAACAGCACAAAATACATTATTCAATATGTATGGTACTAAAAGCAAATTTGGAGCAGATATACCAATAACAGTGATTGGAATTGTTATGAAAATTAATATGATATTAACAAGTATAATAATAGGAATTGCAGCAGGAAGTCAACCAATTATTGGATATAATTATGGAGCAAAGAAATATGATAGAGTAAAGCAAACGATAAAAACAGTGTTAATGTTAAGTTGCACAGTATCTTTAATAGCATTTATACTATTTCAAACAATTCCAGAACAATTAATTGGATTATTTGGTTCAGGAGATGAATTATATAATGAATTTGCTTGCTTAACATTTCGAATTTTCTTAATGCTAACCATATTTAATGGAATTCAAATTTCAGCAGGTATATTTTTCCAAGCGATTGGAAAACCAAGTAAATCAGCCTTTTTAACACTTTCAAGACAAATACTGTTTTTTACAGTGTCTGCAATAATTTTATCTAAGATATATGGAATAATGGGAATATTATACGCAGGACCAGTTGCTGATGGGTTAGCATTTATAATAGCAGCGATATTATTAATAATTGAAATGAAAAATTTAGATAATCATAAACAAACAGAAAATAACAGTATAGATATATCAAATATGGAAGAAAAGACAGATAGAAATATAATTATAACAATAAATAGAGAATATGGTTCAGGAGGAAGATATGTAGGAAAAATATTAGCAGATAAATTAGGTATAAAATTATATGATAAAGATTTAATAACGCTAGTTTCAGATGAAAGTGGACTTTCAGCTACATATATTGAAGAAAAAGAGCAAAATATAAAAGGAAAATTACTAGCAAATTTCAATAGTCAATACTATAATAACATGACAAATGAAGATAATTTATTTATAGCAGAAACAAATGCTATAAAAGAGATTGCAAAAAATGGTTCTTGTGTAATAATAGGACGATGTGCAGATTATATTTTAAAAGACAACAAAGGTATATTTAATGTTTTTTTATATAGTAATGATGACGAAAAAGTAAAAAGAGCAGTTAAATATTATGGACTAAATGAAAAGAGTGCATTAAAAGAAATAAATAAAATAAACAAAGCACGTAATAACCATTACAACTATTATACAAACAGAAAATGGAAAGATTTTGCAAATTACGACTTTACAATAAATGTAGACAAATTTGGAGTAGAAAAAACAGCAGAAATTTTAAAAGAAGTAGTTTTAAAATCTTTCGAGGATGAATGTATAAAACAAGTATAAGTTTTTTAATGAGTAAACATAATGTAACATATGTTTACTCATTAATTTTTTTACTATAAAATGCAAAAAAGACTAATAACACGTTATAAAAGTATTGTTTATTATGGTGCTCGTTTTGCTCTTTATTTATAGAGCAGAACACATAAAAATGGTTCACATAAAGGAGCCTAAAATAATGGCAAAAAGCTTAAGACACAAGGATTATACATAAAATGTTGAAATAATTGGAAAAATGTAGTATAATAAACATAGGTGATAAATATGGAAAGAAACGAAAGAGTAGAAATGAAAAGATTATTTAACATTTTAAGAACAAAAAAAATATTAATAGCATTTATTTTAATTAGTTTTATGTTTATGGGTTATATGTATTCATACAAATATGCAGTGCCTAAATATAAATCAACATCAACATTATTATTAATTCCTAATGATAAGTCAGAAGCTAAGGCAGTAACAAATTCAGATTTAACATTAAATTCTGGTTTAATATCTACATATAGTAATATAGCAAAACAGTCTAGAGTGTTAAAACAGGTTATTAATAATTTAGGATTAAATATGACAGAAGAAGAATTATTAAGTAAAATAGAAGTTAATGTTAAAACAGATACTTATATAATAGAAATATCATCAGTAGACATTAACCCAGAAAAAGCAATGCTAATAACAGATGAATTAGCAAATGTATTTCTTGAAGAAATAAAAAACATTTATAATTTGAATAATATAGGTATTGTTGATAAAGCAGAAACTGCAAGTGAACCATATAATGTAAACCATAAAAAAGATATGTTAATGTTCTTTGCAATAGGAATAGTAGCATCAGGAATGAGTATAATTGCTATTTATATTTTTGATAATACAATAAAAACAGAAGAAGATATAGAAGAATATGTGAAAATTAAAACATTAGGAAGAATTCCTTTAAATGCAAATAAAAAGAATGAAATAGTAAATAAAAATGATGCAAAATCATATATTACAGAATGTATTAATACAATAAGAACTAATATATTATATATGAGTTCAATAAAAGGAGCAAAAACAATTTTAATTACTAGTTGTACAGCAGAAGAAGGAAAAAGTTGGGTATCTGCTAATGTTGCGGCATCTTTTGCACAAACAAATAAAAAAGTATTATTAATAGATGCAGATATGAGAAAAGGTAGAACAAACAAAATATTTAATTTAAGCAATAAAGAAGGTCTTTCAAACTATT
Source organism: uncultured Clostridium sp. (assembly GCA_948468275.1). GTDB lineage: Bacteria > Bacillota > Clostridia > TANB77 > CAG-508 > RGIG8482. The sequence goes on from CAOKHI010000020.1 coordinate 19,393, forward strand.
TATATAATATGACTGGAAATATAAAAAAAGACATGCAAATAGCAAGAAATTATATTAAAGAAAGCAATATACCTAATTTACATATAATAACAAATGGAACAATTCCACCAAATCCATCTGAATTATTAGATTCAGATAGCATGAAAGAATTAATATTTATATTAAAAAATATGTATGATGTAGTAATAGTAGATGCACCTCCTTGTATGCTAGTAACAGATAGCGCTATTTTATCTACAATAATAGATTCTACAATATTAGTAGCATGTTCTGAAAAAACAAAAATAAAAGACTTAGAAGAAGTGAAAAAGTCTATACAAATTGTTGGAGGTAAAATAATTGGGGCTATATTAAACAAAGTAAAAGTAAGCAAAAAAACATATAGCAAATCTTATTATTATGGAAATTCAAAACAAGAACAAAAAGTAGAAACAAAACAAAAAGAAGCAATAAGTGTAAATGAAATAGTAGATATAGCAATAGAAAAATTAGAAGAAAAACAATATTATAGTATGTTTGCAACACAAAATAATGTTATTGAAAATGATGAAAAGCAAATTGAAAATAAAGTTGTAGTAGAAGATTATAAGCAAACAGAATATTTTAAAGAAATAATAGGCTCAATATCAGATTTAAAAGAAAAATTGTTAGATAACCAAATAGAAAACAAACTAAAATGGAGAAAAGATGAAGAACAAATAAGAAACTTCATTTGTGAGAAATTAGATGAATTACAACAAAAAAATAAAGATGAACTTCAAAGTGTTAACTATGTGGAAGATTTAATCAAAATTTCAAATGAGTTAGAAACAATAAAAGAAAATGTTGAAAATATTGATTATATAAAAGATTTACAAGTAATTTCAGATGAAATAGATATTATTAAACAGCGTTTTGAAGAATTAGATAACACAAATAAAATAGATAAAATATCTTTAGAATTAGATAACATAAAAGATAGTATTACAGATACAAATTATATAGAAGAAGTAAATAGAATTTCATCTAAGATAGATAATATGAAAGAATATTTTACTAACATAGACAATTCAAATGAAATTAACACAATTATAGATGAACTAAGACAAATGAAGCAACATTTTAATGATAATACTAAAAACATAGAAATTGAAAACTTACAAAATGAAATTAAAGAGGTAAAACAAGTACATAAACAGCTAATGGAATACACAAAATATACAATGTATATAAAATCAGTAATTGATAATATGAGTAAGCAAAGATTAGACAAAGAACAAATACAAAATATAATAAAAGAAGAAATATCAAATATCAATTATAATAAACAATTTGAAAACATAAATGAAATGTTAATTAATTTAAAAGATAATTACTTAGAATTATCAAACAAAATAGAACTAAATAATTACGAAGAAGAGCAAATTGATAGGGAAAATATTATAGACATAAAAGCATTAAAGAAACAAAAACGTTCAAATAGCAAGAAGAAGGAATTTTTGTTACAAGAAGATATTTCATATGAAGATTTAGAAAAAACAGCATTTTGTGTAATACCATTTCCAAAAAATAATAGTCAAGAAGAAGAATATAATAGTATAACTGCTGTTAAATAAAAAACAAAAAATAAGCAAAAATAAAAACATTTTTGCTTATTTTTTAATGTATAAGAAGATTAAAAAAAGTCCATAATATATTAATTAAGGAGGTAAATACATGGAAAATAATCAAAAAATAAATTGTACAGTAACAAGCTGTAAATACAATAAAAATCAAGAACAAGAATGTTCATTAAAACAAATAATAGTAACTCCAACACAAAATTGTAATACAAAAAACATAGATGAATCAATGTGTAGCAGTTATAAAAACAATCAACAATAAAATAACAAAAAACACACATCCTCAAAAATCAAGTCTGGTTAGTACAGGCTTGATTTTTATAAAATTAAAAACTTGACAAAAATGAAAAATATAGTATAATTAATAAAGAGGAAAACGGAGGGAGATACTATGATTGCGAGAATTTGGAAAAAAGTAGGATTTTTTGTTTTAATTATTGCATGTATTTTTAATATAATGATAAAATTAGTTAATAAAACACCATTTTTAAGTGAACTTAGAAACTCAGCTCAGTATGTTATGTTTAAAAGTAACGAAAAAAAATAAAATCTTTTTATTATAGTGTTGAAAATATAGTAAAAATATGTTAATATATTTAACAGCAAATTTAATCTAAGAAAAAAGAGGTGAATATACAATATGAAACAAGGTTTACATCCTGAATATAATGAAACAACAATTACATGTGCATGTGGAAATGTACTTACAACAAGTTCAACAAAAAAAGATATAAAAGTAGATGTTTGCTCAAAATGTCATCCTTTTTGGACAGGTAACTTAAAATTAAATACAACAGGTGGTAGAGCAGATAAATTTAAGAAAAAATATGGAATTCAATAAAAAATGAAGCAGTTATGAAAAAACTGCTTCATTTTTGATATATATTAATTTTTATAAAATTGTTATAGTATAAGGGTTTTTTATGAAAAATTGATTTGTTAAGTATAGAAAACTACATAATTTTTCCGATTTAATGACATTGTATTTTTTTATTAATTATGATAAAATATGATAAAATATTACAAAATAAAGGTGGAAAAGATATTGAAATTTGATGTTGAAAAACAGTTTGAATATATGGAAAAAGTTAATAACATAAATTGTAATAAAGAATTAAAATATAGTATTTTTACAATGGGATGTAGGTTAAATGAAAACGATTCAGAAAAAATTTGTGGTATGTTAGAAAAAATGGGCTATTCTAAAACTGATGATGTTAGTAATGCTAATTTGATTATTTTTAATACATGCTGTGTAAGAGAGAATGCAGAGGATAAATTATTTGGAAAACTTGGAGAAATAAAAAAATATAAAGAAAAAAATGGTACTATTATTGCAGTTTGTGGCTGTATGATGCAAGAAAACCATATAGTAGATAAAATAAATTCAAGTTATCGCTTTGTTGATATTATATTTGGAACACATACTCTTCACAAATTACCTGAAGATATTTATAAAATATTAAAAGATAGAGTAAAAGTACAAGATGTAATAGATATAGAAGGAAAGGTATATGAAGGTTTACCAATAAAAAGAAATAACAATATAAGTGCAGCTGTTACTATAATGTATGGTTGCAACAATTTTTGTAGTTATTGTATAGTACCATATGTAAGAGGAAGAGAAAGAAGTAGAAAACCAGAAGATATTTTAGATGAAATTACAGAATTGGTCAACGATGGATATAAAGAAGTAACTTTACTTGGTCAAAATGTAAATTCATATAATGGTGGCGATAATTATACATTTGCAAATTTACTTGCTGATGTTGATAAAATTGATGGAATAGAAAGAATTAGATTTGTATCTCCACACCCTAAAGATTTTACAGATGATGTAATAGAACAAATTGCACAATCTAGTAAAATATGTAAAATTATACATTTACCTTTACAATCTGGAAGTTCAAATATATTAAAAATAATGAATAGGAAATATACAAAAGAACAATATTTAAAATTAGCTAAAAAAATGAAAGAAAAAATACCAGGTGTTGTATTTTCTACAGATATAATAGTAGGATTTCCAGGAGAAACACAAGAAGATTTTTACGAAACATTAGATGTAGTAAATAAAATAAAATTTGAACAAATATATATGTTTATATATTCAAGAAGAGTAGGAACACCAGCAGATAAGATGGAAAATCAAATACCAGAAGAGATAAAGCATAGAAGATTTGATGAATTAAAAAAAATAGTAGAAGAACAAATTTTACAAAACAATCAAAAATATATTGGAACAATACAAAAGGTACTAGTAGAGGGAAAAAGTAAAAATAATGAAAAAATGTTAACAGGTAGAACAGATACAAATAAAGTAGTAATATTTGAAGGAAAAGAAGATTTAATAAACCAAATGGTAGATTTGAAAATTGTATCTGAACATATGTGGTATTTAAAAGGTGAAAGGAAGTAGAAAATATGGCAGAGTATTCTCCAATGATGCAACATTATTTAGAAACAAAAGAACAATATAAAGATTGTATATTATTTTATAGACTAGGTGATTTTTATGAAATGTTCTTTGATGATGCAATAACTGCATCAAGAGAACTTGAAATAACCTTAACAGGTAGAGAATGTGGACAAGTTGATAGAGCACCAATGTGTGGAGTGCCTTTTCATGCAGTAGATATATATGTTGCAAGACTTATACAAAAAGGTTATAAAGTTGCTATATGTGAACAATTAGAAGACCCAAAGCAAACTAAAGGTATAGTTAAAAGAGATGTAATAAGAGTAGTAACACCAGGAACATTAATAGAATCTAATTTATTAGAAGAAAAAAAGAACAATTATATAATGTCTGTATATAAAAAGGGTGTATTTTTTGGAGTATCAATTTGTGATGTTTCAACAGGAGATTTTTATGCTACACAAATTAATCAAAATAATAATTTTGAACGTCTTTTAGATGAAATTTCACGTTTTTCACCTGCTGAAATAGTAGTTAATAATTTACTATATGAAACAGAAGAAGAAATAAAAAAAATAAAAGAAAGATTTGGAATATATGTTTCTTTACTAGAAGATGATAATTTTTCAGAAGATACCAAAAACATATTAGAAAATTATACTTTATATACATCAAATGAAGTAAAAATAGATGATATTTCTGATAAATTATTTATAGTTACAGCAATTAATGGTTTACTTAGTTATTTAAACAAAACTCAAAAAGTAAAATTAGAGCATATAAATAAGATACAAATATATAATACAAATAAATATATGTCTTTAGATATAAACACAAGAAGAAATTTAGAATTAACAGAAAGAATGCGAGATAAAGCAAAAAAAGGTACACTTTTATGGGTATTAGATAAAACGTGTACATCAATGGGAGGAAGAAATTTACGTAGATGGATAAATGATCCATTAATAGATATAAAAGAAATTAATTTACGATTAAATGCAGTAGAAGAATTAAAAAATAATGTTATGCTTAAAGGAGATTTAATTGAAGGATTAAAGAAAGTATATGATATAGAAAGATTAATTGGAAAAATATCTTATGGTAATGCAAATGGAAGAGATATGGTTTCACTTAAAAATTCAGTAGCACAAATACCATTTCTAAAAAAAGTATTGTCTAATACAAAATCTGATTTATTGGTTAAATTATATAATGAATTAGATGAGTTAAAAGATGTATTTGAACTTATAGAAACAGCAATTGTTGATGAACCACCAATATCAGTAAAAGAAGGTGGAGTAATAAAATCTGGATATAATGATGAGATTGACAGACTAAAAACAGTTACAACAGAAGGAAAAAAATGGTTGATAGAATTAGAAGCAAAGGAGAAAGAACAAACAGGAATAAAAAATTTAAAAATTGGTTTTAATAAAGTATTCGGATATTTTATAGAAGTTACTAAATCTAATTTAAGTCAAGTGCCAGATAGATTTATAAGAAAACAAACATTAACAAATGCAGAAAGATATATTACAGAAGAATTAAAAGAATTAGAAAATCAAGTATTAGGTGCTGAAGAAAAACTAGTTTCATTAGAATATGACTTATTTTTAGAATTAAGAGCAACACTTGCATCAAAAATAGTAAGAATTCAAAATTCAGCAAATATAATTTCTAATTTAGATGTATTAGTCTGCTTTGCAACTGTTGCAGAAGATTTAAATTATGCAAAACCAGAAGTAAATGATACAGGAAAAATTAATATTATAGCAGGGCGTCATCCAGTAATAGAAAAAATGTTACATAGTGGTGAATTTGTAGATAATGATACATATTTAGACGAAGAAGATGATAGATTATCTATAATAACAGGACCTAATATGGCAGGAAAGTCTACATACATGCGACAAGTAGCACTAATTACACTAATGGCACAAATAGGAAGCTTTGTTCCAGCAACTAGTGCAAAGATTGGTGTAGTGGATAAAATATTTACAAGAGTTGGAGCATCAGATGATTTAAGTATGGGACAAAGTACATTTATGGTAGAGATGATGGAAGTTGCAAATATATTAAAAGAAGCAACAAAAGACAGTTTAATAATATTAGATGAAATAGGTAGGGGAACATCTACATATGATGGGCTATCCATAGCATGGGCAGTAGCAACATATATTGCAGATAAAGAAAAATGTGGAGCAAAAACGTTATTTGCAACACATTACCATGAACTAACTGAACTTGAAGATAAAGTAGAAGGAGTAAAAAATTATTCAATAGCAGTTAAAGAAAAAGGAGAAGATATAATTTTCTTAAGAAAGATTATTGAAGGTGGAACAGACGAAAGCTATGGAATACATGTAGCAAAGCTTGCAGGAGTACCAGCACAAGTGGTAAAAAAAGCAAATGAAATATTAAAAAGATTAGAAAGAAAAAGTGCATTTTCGCAAAAAGCAGAGCAAAATGATAATAAAAAGCAAACAGCAGGACAATTAGATATGTATAATTATAAATTAGCAGAATTAGCACATGAAATTGATAAAATAAACCTAAATGACTTAACACCAATTGAAGCATTAAATACTTTAGTTAAGCTAAAGGAAAGTATATCATAATTTTGTGGTTCTTTTCTAAATCGTGTGGGTAAGTTTTAATAATGTTTAAGTTTCGGTATTTTTTAAGAAATAACAAAATTAATGCAGTATTTTATTATTACTTTAATTTTGTTTGCAATTTTACATAAAAGGTGGTACAATTAGGTTACAACAATTGTAAGGTAGGAGGAAAAAACTAATGACTATTGCAGCAAAAATGATTAAAGATTTTGAGGTTAGGTATATTAAACAAGGTACTAACCTAAATTCAGAATTATCACAAGAGGATATACGGAAGCAAATTTTAATTGCTAAGTATATGAAGCATGAAGAAGAAATAAAAGCAGTCCTCTATGAATGTTACAAATGTCCAATATATTGCATTGAATTAGACTTAAGAGCACAAGAAGAAATAGCTCATATATTGGGTACAGATATGCAATATGGAGGAGGAAGAGAACTAGTTGAAGTATTTAGAGCAATTGGCTTTAGCTGTCAGTCAATGGGGGCAAGAAAGTTATTAATTGAGCCAATAGAAGCTATTATGAGTGTTGACTTTTGATGATCATTAGTTTTAAAACAAAAGTTTATTGAATTGCAATAACACAAAAAAACAGGTAAGTGTAACAACTACCTGTTTTTTTGTTAGTTGAAATTTATATATATTTGTGCTATTATATTTGTTGAATAATACATAAAGAAACATAAAAAGGAGTGGTGATATGGCAACAACAAAAGAATATAAAGAATTTATAGTAGAACAACTAGATTTATTAGACAATATTACTTGTAGAGCAATGATGGGAGAATATTTATTATATTATAATAGTATTTTATTTGGAGGAATTTATGATAATAGGTTACTTATAAAAATTGTAAATAGTAACAAAAAATATAGTTTACAAGAGGAAATTCCTTATAAAAATGCAAAACCAATGTATATGGTTGAAGATGTTGAAAATAAGGAAATGCTAAAAGAAATTGTTATAGAAACTTGTAAAGATTTGCAAGTAAAGAAATAACAGATTATATTTAAGGAGGAAACAAATGGAAGAAAAATTAAAAATAATATTAGAAAGATGTCCACAAAATCACAAGTGTCCAGCAGTTAATGTATGTCCTGTTGGTGCATTATCACAAAAAGATTTTGAAGCACCTAAAATAGATTATACTAAATGTATAAGATGTGGCAAATGTTCAAATTTTTGCCCTAAAAAAGCTTTAGTTTTATAAAGATTATGGAGTTTTAGTAGTAAATTCCCAAAAAGGAGAAAAAATTGAAGATATTATATTTTGATTGTTCAAGTGGCATTAGTGGAAATATGACACTTGGAAGTCTTTTAGAAATAATAGGAGATGAAGAATATTTATTAAAAGAATTAGATAAATTAAATTTAGATGGCTATAAGATTGAAATTTCTAAAAGAAATAAAAATGGAATTACAGGAACATATGTAGATGTTATCTTAGAAAAAGAAATTCATCACCATCATGAACATAGAAATTTATATGATATAACTCAAATAATTCAAAAAAGTGAAATAGATGAAAAAAGCAAACAATTAGCAATAAGAATTTTTATGAGGGTAGCAAAAGCTGAAGGTAAAGTACATAATAGACCATTAGAAGAAGTGCATTTTCACGAAATAGGTGCAATAGATTCTATTATAGATATAGTTGGAACAGCAATTTTAATTAATAAAATTAATCCAGATAAAATTATTTCTAGTGTAGTAAATGATGGACAAGGATTTATAGAATGTGCTCATGGAATTATATCAGTACCAGTGCCAGCAACTAGTGAAATATTTGCAAATTCAAATGCAAAATTCAAACAAATTGATATAGACACAGAACTTGTAACACCAACAGGAGCAGCAATTATTTGCGAACTTGCAGAAGAATTTACAACAATACCTACTATTACAACAAAAAGAATTGGGTGGGGAGTAGGTTCAAAGGATTTAAAAATACCAAATGTATTAAAAGTATATTATGGAGATATGGAACAAACAAAAGAAACATTTGTCGTAATGGAAACAAATATTGATGATTGTAATGGAGAAGTATTAGGCTATACAATGGAGAAATTATTTGAAAATGGTGCACTAGATGTATTTTATACACCTATATTTATGAAAAAAAACAGACCAGCATATAGATTAACAGTAGCATGTAAAATAGAAGATATGCTTAAATTGCAAAACATAATATTTAGAGAAACAACAACAATAGGGATTAGATATCGTTTCGAATCTCGTACAGAATTGGGAAGACAGCAAATAGATATTGAAACTAAATATGGAAAAGTTTTAGCTAAAAGAGTAGAGAATAATGGGGAAATTTATTTATATCCTGAATATGAAAGTATAAGAAAACTAGCCAAAGAAAATGATATTCCCTTAAAAGAATTTTATAATCTAAAAGAATTAGAAGATATATTTTAAACATTATATTTATATGAATTTATAAGAAAAAATTATATAAATATAATTGCTAAGATATAGAAATTTGAAAGATAAAATATAGCATTGAAATTTATAATAATATTGGATTTTAATATGAAAGGGAGAAATATATGGAAAATATGCTAGAAAAACTAAAAAAAGTAAATTTAAAATATGTTCATTTAGTAGTAATAATAATAGGCAGTATTTTTATATCTTTATCTATATTCCATACTAATATATGGTTTGATGAGAGTTATTCGATTGCAATAGCTAAACATAGTTTTATAGATATATGGCAAATTAGTGGAAATGATGTCCATCCTGCTTTTTATTATTTTTGTTTACATATATTAAACTTAATTTTTGGAGATAATATAATAATATATAGAATTTTTTCTACTTTGACAATAATTATATTGAGCATATTAGGATATACTCATATAAAAAAGGATTTTGGAGAAAAGACAGGTATTCTATTTTCGTTTTTAGTACTATTTTTACCAGTGTCTGCTCAATATGCTAGTGAAATAAGAATGTATTCTTTAGGAATGTTACTTAGTACAATTATGGCAATATATGCATATAGAATATATAAAGGAAAAATAAATAAAGTAACATACATTATATTTGGAATTAGCAGTTTATTAGTTTCTTATACACATTATTATGGATTAATATTAGCAGGAATTATTAATTTAATACTATTTATATATTTATGCAAAAATAGTAAAGAGAAGAATAATGATTTGATAAAATTTTTAGTAGTAGCATTTTTTCAAATTATACTATATATTCCATGGCTTTTATATTTTATAAAACAACTATCAGGTGTTTCTAGTGGATTTTGGATTACATTATCTTTTCCAGAAACATTATACGAGATATTAACAATGCAATACAAAGGAAATTTAAGTATGTTTCCTATAATATTATCTACTATATTTTATTCATATATAGTGTATCTTGTAGCTAAAACTAAAAAAGAAGAAAGGAAGCCAGCTACATGGTGTTTTACTATTTATATTTCAATAATTTTAATTGTGCTATTTATTTCGTTATGTATGCAAAGTGTAATTTTATTGTATAGATATTTATTAATTATAACAGGTTTATTAATATTTGCTCTTGCTTTTTTTATGGCAAAGGATACAAAAGTAAAAAGAATAATAAGTATATGCTCAATAATACTTATAGTATCAATTACTAGTAATGTTTTGGCAATTAAAGAAAATTATAATCATAATAATAAAGAATGTATAAATTATATAAAAGAAGAAATACAGCAAGGAGATATTATAATATATTCTAATGTTATTAGTGGTGCAGTTATAACAACAGAACTTTTAAGTACTTCTAATATATCATATTTTTATGACAAATATTCGTGGAATGTAGATGAAGCATACAAAGCTTTTGCTCCATATATGCAAATAAAAGATACATTAGAAGAGATATTAGATAATTATAAAGGACGAATTTGGATAGTAGAAAATGGTAATACAAACGAATTACAAAATGAAATTGAAGAAAAATACAATATTGAAAAAATAAAGGATAAGCAATTTAATATACCATACAAAAACAACTCATATACAATAGAACTAATAATAAAATAAATAAGGAGACAAATATATGTCATTATTTGAAGATGCTTTAACAATTGAAGAGATTTTTTCTATACAAAATATTTTAATATATTTAGTTATAGTTAATATATTAGGATTTTTAATAATGTTTATAGACAAAAGAAAAGCCAAAAGAGATGCATGGCGAATACCTGAAAAAACACTATTTATTGTTTCAATGATTGGTGGAAGTCTTGGAACATTAATTGGAATGTATGTATTTAGACATAAAACGAAGAAATTAAAATTTAAAATAGGATTTCCAACTATATTAGTAATCCATTTAATTTTAATAATATATATAGTAGTTAATGTTTTATAATACGATTTAAAAAATATGCAAATCTATCACGTTTTTAGTGATAAGATAGGCATATTTTTTATTTGCAAATAAATGTATGGTACACATAATAGATTTTATTTAATAACAATGAAAAGTTAACATATAATCTGAAAAGAGATGTGAATAAAACATGTCTTGAAAGTGACTAAAAACAGTTATTCACAGAGTTATCCACATTATCCACAATTTAAAAACAATAAAGGATACATAAAATACAATTTAAATAGTAAACATAAATACAATAATATAGTTAAATTGTTTGAAAATTATTATATATGGATAAAGTATTGTAAATATATATTCTATATAAGATAATTGCATATATGAAATAAAAATTTGTAATAAATAAAATAATTAATTATAAAATTGAAAAAATGGAAAATACTATATATAAAGGAGAATGTTATGAGAAAGAAAACATTTATTAAGTGTATAGTATTTTTTTGTACGTTTATTATTTTAATGATGCTAAAAAACACATCATATGCATCTGTTAAAAAAGAAGGAATAGAAAATTTTCCAGAAAGTTATAGACCATATTTGTATGAATTAAAAAAGAAACATCCAAACTGGGTTTTTACAGCATTGTATACAGGAATAGATTGGAATTATGCAATATCTCAAGAATATAGAAATGATAAAAATTTAGTTCCTAAATCGTATTCAGATAATTGGAAGTGTACAGATAATGGAATATATGATGTAGAAATAGATGCAGGTTGGGTAAATGCATCTAAATCAGCTGTTGAATATACGATGGATCCACGTAACTTTTTAAATGAGATTAGGATGTTTCAATTTGAAAAATTAACTTATGATGCAAATACTAATACAAAAGATGGTGTAGAAAAAGTTTTATATGGTACTGAATTTTATGATAGACAAGTAACATATAGAACAGCAAGTGGAACTATTATAAATATGAATGCTAAATATTCAGATTTAATATGGAATTCTGCAATATATTCTGGAGTAAGTCCATATCATTTAGCATCAAGAATAAGGCAAGAGGTAGGACCGTTTATAACACATAATTCTATAAGTGGTACAGTAGCAGGATTTGAAGGATATTATAATTTTTATAATATAGGAGCAACAAGTTCAGCAGAACCTTTAGGGGCAATTAAAAATGGATTACAATTCGCAAAAGATGGAAAAGGTGCATCAGAAGAAACTAAAAGAAATTTATTAATTCCATGGACAGACCCAGAAAGAGCAATAAAAGGTGGAGCAGTATTTATAGGGAGTAGTTATATTTTAATAGGTCAAAATACATTATATTTGCAAAAATTTGATGTAAATGATGATAGGGGAAATGATTTGTTTTGGCATCAATATATGACAAATTGTTTAGCACCATATAGTGAATCAAGTAGTATATATAAAGCATATTCTTCAAATGGAATGTTAGACTCATCTATTGGGTTTGTAATACCTGTATTTGAAAATATGCCAAACAATTGGACAGAAAGTCCTAATATTATAGCATCAGATTTTAAAGCAGATAATACTAAGGTGTTTGCAGATATAACAGGTTCTTTGAATGTAAGAGTAGGACCATCAACTTCATATGAAATATTAACAACTGTAACAAGAGATGATGTACTAACTAGAATAAAAATAGGTGTACAAAATGGAGAAAGATGGGATAAGGTACAATTAGAAAATGGAATGGTTGGATATGTTTTTCAGAGTTATTTAAAAGAAATACAAAAACCATCGATTGCTAGTATTAAATTAAGTATAGATAATAATATAATTAATAAAGGAAGTACAGCAAATATACAGTTAACAGTTGAACCACAAGATGCAAATAAAGATGAAATAGTATTTACATCAAGTAATGAAGATGTTTTAACAGTAGATAATAATGGAATTATAACAGCTATATCTTCTGGAACAGCTACAGTTACAGCTAAAACTAAAGATGGAAATGTAAGTGATTCTATTGAAATTACAGTATATACTCCAGTATCATCAGTAACAATTTCTAAAGAACAAATGACTATGTTTGTGGGAAAAACAGCACAATTAACAGTTAATGTATTGCCAGAAGATGCAAATGATAAAACTGTGAAATGGAGTTCAACTAATAATGAAATAATAACGGTTGCAGAAGATGGAACAGTTACAGCATTAAAACCTGGAACAGCAGATGTAATTGTTAAAACAGTAGATGAAAATATACAAGCAAAATGTGCAATTACAGTAAAAGACATAGATACAAATATAACTTTAGAATTTGATGAAAAATTAAGAGTAGAAGCGGATGAAATAAGTAATATAGATATAGATAAATCAACAGTAGCAGATATAAAACAATTAATTAATACCAATCTAAACATAGAAATATATAATAGTAAAGATGCATTATTAAAAGATACAGATTTAATAGGAACAGGTTCAAAATTATTGTTAAAAGACGAAACAGGAAAAGAAGTATATAGTTTTACATTTATAATATATGGAGATGTAAATGGAGATGGACTAATAAATTCATTAGATGTATTAGTAATACAAAAGCATATTTTAGAAACAAAGTTAATAACAGGGGTGTTCCTAAAAGCAGGAAATATTTCTAAAAATGGACGATTACCATCATCATTAGATGTGTTAAAATTACAAAAACATATACTAGAAATAAAAATAATAGAACAATAAAAGAACTGATTAATGTTTTTTATAGAAGTCTTCGAAGGAATTGCTATATGTTAATATTGCAAACCTTTGGAGATATATTATACTTAAATCTTATTAAGTAACAAATAAAAAAGGAGATAAAGATGAAAAGATTAAAAATTTATTTTGGAATATTAATATTTATATTATTTATGATAATTACAACAAAGATAAATGCAGTAGGAACAGTTAAATTATCTTCAAATAAATCTACAATAACAGTAGGAGATGAATTTAGCATAACAGTAAATTTAACAGGAGCATCAGCAGCTACTTTAACAACACGAATATCTGTAGATGCAAGCAAGGTAGAATATGTTTCAGGACCAAGCAATAGTAGTTATTCAAATGGAAGAGTAATATATACATGGACAGATCCAACAGGAGGAGCAAATCCAAAAACAGGAACACTTGCAACATTTAAGTTCAAATCAAAACAAGCAGGAAAAGCAAGTTTTTCAGTAAATGGAGATTTTTACGATTCAGATGAAAATCCAATAAATCCAACATTTTCTGGAACAAGTGTAACAATTCAAGAAAAAGCAGTAACACCAACTCCTCCTCCAACAACAGGAGGAAATACAGGTGGAAGTACAGGTGGAAGTACAGGTGGAGGCTCACAAGGAGGTACAACAGGTGGAACAACAACTACACCAACTCCACCTCCAACACAAACAAAACCTAATACAGGTGGAAGTTCTAATACAGGAGGAAATCAAAATACTAATACAAATACTACTAATACAAGTACAAATGCAAACTTAAAGTCATTACACATAAATGTAGAAGGAATGACACCACCATTTAATAAAAACACAACTAATTATTATATAACAATACCTAACACAATATCATCTATATCTGTAACAGCAGAGCCAGAAGATCAAAATGCGAAAGTAAATATATCTGGTAACACAAACTTAAACCAAGGTGATAATAAAATAGCAATAACAGTAACAGCAACAGACAACAAAACTAAAAAGACATATACAATTAATGCAACCAAAACTGATGATCCTAATACAGCAAATGCGAATTTAGAAAATTTGGCAATAGAAAATGTAATATTAGATCCAGAATTTAATGCAGACATAACACAATATTTTGCAACAATATCAAGCAATCATGATACTCTAAACATATTAGCAGTACCACAGATACAAGGAGCAACAGTAAATATACAAGGAAAGGACAATATACAATTTGGACAAAACACACTAACAATAACAGTAACAGCAACAAATGGAACAACAACAAAAGACTATACAATAAGTTTATACAAAAAAACAGTAGAAGAGGAACAACAAGAACAACAGCGAACAATGCTAATAAATGAGCCACCAACAGAAGAAAGTAAAACAAATCAATCACTAAAAACAGGACACATAGTAATAATTGCAGTAACAGTACTTGGAGTTAGTGGAATAATATTTATATTAATTAGAAAATACAGGTTGCAAAATAATTAGAAAAAAGAAAAATAATAGGAGCTAGCATAATAAATTAATATTTTTATGCTAAATGTTTTAGTACGACAGGCATGTCGTTTGACTAATCGGTGAAAGTCCGTAGTGGAGGT
>CAOKHI010000021.1 GCA_948468275.1 uncultured Clostridium sp.
ATACCTCCACTACGGACTTTCACCGATTAGTCAAACGACATGCCTGTCGTACTAATAAAACACTAGAAAGATAACACCTTTCCAGTGAAATGATGTACATTAATTAACTGTTTCTATATACTAATTTTGAAATTTGTCTGCATTATTTCTTATGGGATTGTATATAATTAGACAAAAATTCAGTTATTCTAGTAGCAGTATTATATACTCCCTGTCCAGATGAATCAGTTGTTTCAGTAGAAATAACGCCTACAACAGCTCCAGAAGCTGTATCTATAAGGGGACCTCCACTCATTCCTACAGTTGTAGCCTAGCCACCATGTGAAGCAGCATATACAGCATGTCCTGCTGTTAAAAGTACATTAGAATATACTAAAGTACCAGAAGCATGCCCAACAGCTCCATCAGGAAATGTTACTTCAAGATAACATACATTTCTATATGGACTTTCCGTTGTATCTACAACAATCACAAGACCATCATCACCAATTATAGCTTGAGAAGAAGGCATTTCTTCAACAATCTGTTGCTCCTTTGAAACATCATTCTGGAATGTACTATATGTAACTTCCTGTGTTTCAACATTGTAGGTTACAATAGTAGGATATTCGGAAACAGATTTGTTTGTTTCTAATCTTTCATTCTCTTCGGTGGCAAATACGCTCATATTAGTCATACTCACAACTAATGCCAAGCACAGTGCAACCATCCGTTTAATTGTTACAATATTCTTTTTTTTCATGAACTTTCCTCCATTTTGAAATTGTACAATGCATCATTTTTTGTTGTACTATTCGAACATTGCCTACAAATAGAACCTTTATATTATACTACTTTTATATGTCTAATTCAAAATTTTTTCAACATTTTTTTATTTATGATTAATTTATGATATGTCTTAAGTAATAATTTTTGAAAATGTCCTGACTTTTAGCATTCTTTTCCTAAAACATACGAGAAAAATCATAACTATATATAATACATAGTTATGATTTTTCTTTATATATCCATTTGACTGCTCAAAAATCCTGCTGCTGATTGTACTACTTTTAGTTCTGTATCTCCCATTTTTGTGTTTGATTCTTTTGATAAAAGTATTACACTTCCTATTACATCCCCTTGTGATATTATAGGATATACTACTTGTGAATTGTATTTTCTTTCTTTGTTATCATTTTTTGTTATTGGAATAGATACTTCATTGTTCTCCTTGCTTGTGTATACTTCTTTATCTTCTAATAATTGCTCTAGCTCATTACTTAAATCTTGTTCTAAAAATTCTTTTTTAGCTCCTCCTGAAACTGCAATTACTGTATCTTTATCTGTTATACATGCTATATGTCCTGTTGTTTTGGATAATGTTTCTGCATATCCACTAGCGAATTCTGAAAGTTCTCCTATTGGAGAGTATTTTTTTAATATTACTTCTCCTTCTTTGTCTGTAAATATTTCAAGCGGGTCACCTTCTTTTATTCTTAATGTTTTTCTTATTTCTTTTGGAATAACTATTCTTCCTAAATCATCTATTCTTCTTACTACACCTGTTGCTTTCAAAATTTTCCCTCCTTTAATACTAAGTTTAATCTTATTATTTGTTTTAATATATTTTTTATTCATATTTTTGACAAATAATTTAATTTTATGAAAATTAAAGATGTCATATAAAAACTCTGTTTTATATGACATCTTGTCATTATTCAATTGTTTCTAATTCTTCTTTTCGTCCTAAAAATGGTATTTTATATTGATTTAATATATAATCTAAATCTTTTGAAAATTCTTTTAACATTACTATTTTTATTGTTGTGTCTTTATTTTTTGTGTAATCATCTATTAATTGTTTTACAAGTTTTATGTTTTTCATTTCTGGTTCTATTTCTTTTTGGTATAGTTTTACTCTGTTTACCATTTTTTCTTTTATTGTAACTATATCGTCATTACTTGCACATGATATTCTTTGAAACATTTGGAATGGATCATAGTACTTAAATATTGGTACATTCATACATTCTTTATCAAATCTTTCATAAAATAGTTCCATTTTTATTGGTATACATTTGAATATTTCTTCTGCTTTTTCTATATACATTTTATCTTTTAATTGTACATTTAAGTTGTTGAAGTGTTTTAATATTTCTTCTAAGTCTTGATTTACTTCCCCTACTGTTATTTGTGCTAGTTCTTCTTCTACATTTTCACAATATTCAGATATTAGTGATGATATGTTCATTCCGTTGAAAAAATATGCTTTTTATTGTTTTAGAATCATATCTTATTAGTCCTTTTTTTATGAAATAACTAAAGTATGCAAATAGTTTTACTATATCTATTAGTCTTATTTTCCCTAATTTTATATCTTCTATTACTTCGTCTATTATTTTATCAAATTGATCATCATTTATTTTCCAATATTCCTCTGTAAGAAGTCGTTTGTATCCTGGTAATTTGTCTGTATCTACTGTGTTTATTATTACTTCCATATTATCTTTGAATACTTTCATATCGAATATTCTTGTTCTAACATATATCTCTATAAATTTGAAAAATCTGTATTCTGATTTGAAGTTGTAATAATAGTTGTTATCAAATTCTTTTATATAAAATTGCCTGTTATCCATAAGTAGTACTCTTGAAGATACAAGTATTGATTTGTATTCTTCATTGTCTTTTATATTTATAAATTTGTCTTTTGTTACTTTTCCTGCTTTTATTTCAAATGATACTGCTATTGTAAATATAAGCATTGTTTGTAATACTCGATTGTTTGTATTTGGATAGTGCTTGTTTACCATTTCAAATATTTTTCTAAAGTCATTTAATGCATGTTTTAAAATTCTTAGGTTTTTGGTTCCACTTTTGTTAAATGTTGCTATTATTAGACCTGTATTTTCTCGTAAAAATCTTATTAAGTCTTCATTTTTTTCATATCTCATTAACAACCCATTTATTATATAACTAAATTCTGGTGCATATTCAAATGTTTCCCCTATTAGTTTTTCTTTTATTCTTTCATAGTCATTTGCTTTATCAAATACATATTCTATTTTATCTTGAATTTTTTCTACCATTGGTTTGTCTGTTGTTTTAGATAAATCTCCTTCTTTATCTAATAGATATGTTGCTATAAAAGTTTTCATTTCTATATTGCTACTTTTTAGTTTTGTTGATAGTTCTTTTTCATTACATATTATTATTGTTTTTATGTGGTCATGTTCAACAAAGTTGTTTATATATCCTAATATATCTATAACATCTACATTGGCTCTTTCTAAGTCGTCAAAGCATAAAACTTTATCTTCTGTTGAAAAAAAGTCTGAATAGTCTAATCTATCTCCATTTTGTGTAATCCCAAAAAAGTTTGCCATGTCTATTCCTGTTTTTGCATATTCTGGTATTGTTGTTTGGTTATTGTTGTTCATGTATTTTCTTAGGTTTTTGTCCATTAATTGTGTTGTTTCTATAAATATTTTTTTGCTTATTTCTTCTAAATTAGATATTCCATATAATGACATATATATAGTAGTATATTGTTTTCCATTTAGTTGCATTGTTTCTATTTTGTTTCTTATTTTATTATTCCAAAAATAGGTTTTTCCGCTTCCCCATTCACCATTTATCATTATCGCATAATCTGTATAGTCTGATCTTACATAATCTAATATACTTTCTACTAAATCTTCCATTTTACATCTCCTTTTTATACCTTATTTTTGACATAATTTTGTTTCTTATGTAGTTAATCTTTTGCTATTGTTAGAACATCTACTGCTCTTGCTCCTGCTTGTTTTAGAATTTTGCTACATTCTTGTGCTGTACTTCCTGTTGTAAAAATATCATCAAATATTAGTATTTTTTTATTTTGTATTTGCTTTGTGTTTTTTGCCTTGTAGACATTTTTTACATTTATATGTCTTTGTATTTTATTTAGGCTACTTTGTGGTACAGTATCTACTTTTTTGTATAGTATATTTGGCATAAATTCTAAATTATCTAAGTTTTTTGAAAGTTTTTTTGCTATTAATTCACTTTGATTATATCCTCTTTTTATTTTTCTTTTTTTACTTATTGGAACTGGGATAATTATATCATAATTTTTTAAAAAGCTATATATTTTTTTATTTTTTATTATTAAATTTACAAAACTTTCATATATATATGGTTTATCATTAAATTTATATTGAACTATTTTCTCTCTTATTTTTCCTTCATATTTGAATAAATATATATGTCTTTTGAAACTTTTTTTATAATAATCAATTTTACATTTCATATTTTTTTGTAGCTGTATATTACATTTTTTGCATATAGGCTCTTTACATAGTTTGTCGCAAACCCCACATACTGGTGGATATATTAAGTTTGTACAACTTTCAAAAAAAGATGTAATTAAATTATTTATAGCATTAAAGGGCATTTTTATTCTCTCCTTTTATATAATTGGTAGCCCTTTTTGTATAAAAATTTATACATCTTTTTATATTATCTCATTTTGCAGTATGGTTCTTAGTTTATATTCTAATCCTGTGTTTCTTTTTTTGGTGTCTGAATTTTGTATCATAAAATTTATTATTTTATCTGAGCCTATTATTATTAGTAATTTTTTGGCTCTTGTTATTCCTGTGTATAATAAATTTTTTGTTAGTAGCATTGGTGATGATTGTGCTATTGGTATTATTACTACATCAAATTCGCTTCCTTGTGCTTTGTGTATTGTTATTGCATATGCATGTTCTAGTTGTTCTAATTCTGAAAATGGGTACCATACTATTTTATCATCATCAAATTTTACTTTTATTTGTTTTTCTATTTGATCTATTTTTTCTATTGTTCCTAGTTCTCCATTAAATACTCCAGAACCTGCTTCGTATTCTGGATTTCTTTTTTCCCAGAATATATCATAATTGTTTTTTATTTGCATAATTCTATCGCCTTGTCTAAATATTACCCCCATACTGTTTTTTTCTTCTTTTAATTGTGATGGTGGATTTAGTGCTTCTTGTAATGCTTTGTTTAATTCTTTTGTTCCTAGCATTCCTTTTTTAGTTGGCGAAATTACTTGTATATTGCTAAAAAAATCGTAATCTCCAAATTTTTTTAATCTCCCTTTGCATAAAGATATTACTTGATATATCATCCCATCTTGTGTATTTTCTTTTATATGGAAAAAGTCTTCTTTTGCATCATTTTGCTGTGCTTCTTCGTTTGTTATAAATCCTTGGCCTTCATTTACCTTATGTGCATTTAGTATTATTTTACTTTTGGCAGCTTGTCTAAATATTTGATCTAAATGTACTGTTACTACTGTTTCTGATTTTATTATATCATCTAGTATACTTCCTGGTCCTACTGATGGCAATTGGTCTGCATCTCCTACTAATACTAATTTTGTACCTTTGTATACTGCTTTTAGTAAGTAATTCATTAAAAATACATCTACCATAGACATTTCATCTATTATTATTATATCTGCATCTATTGGTGCTACTTCATAATCTGTACTTTGAATAGAACCTTCTTCTTCTATTTTTCCTATTTCTAATAGTCTATGTAATGTTTTTGCTTCTTCGCCTGTAGTTTGTGTCATTCTTTTTGCTGCTCTTCCTGTTGGAGCACATAGTACTACTTTTTTTGCTTCTTTTTTGTATAATTCTATTATTGTTTTTATTATTGTTGTTTTTCCTGTTCCTGGTCCTCCTGTTATTACGCATACATTGTTTTCGTTTACTGCTTCTACTGCTTCTTCTTGCTTTTTAGATAATTTTATTTCTCCTTGCTTTTCTATTTTCTCTAATTCTTTTGATATATTTTCTATTTTTTTTATATTTTGTGCTTTTTTTAGTTCTATTATTTTTTCTGCTATATTTAGTTCTGCTTTGTAAAATGGTGCAAGAAACACTCTTTGGATATCATCTTTTTGTGATGATATTACTATTTCTTTTGTTACATTTAAATCTATTATGCTATCTTGTATAATATCGCTTTTTATTCCTAATAGTTCTTGTACAAATGTAATTAGTTTTTCTTTTTCTACACATGTATGTCCATTATATCCAACTCGTATTAAACTATATTTAATTGCACTTTTTATTCTTTTTGCATTATCTTTCGCAATTCCTATTTCTTGTGCCATTTTGTCTATTTGTTTAAAATCTACTCCTCTTGCTATTTCTAATAATATATAAGGGTCTTGTTCTATTTGTTCTATTGCATTTCTTCCTAATAGCTTATATACCTTTTTCGCATTTGAAGGTCCTATTCCAAATCTTTCTAAAAATCCTACTATTTGCCAAAGTTCCCAATTCTCTATAAAGCTTTCTGCTATTTCTTGTGCCTTTGTTAGTGTTATTCCTTTAATAATTTCTAATTTTTGTGGTTCAAATTTTAATATATGTATTGTTTCTTCTTTAAAGGTACTTACAATTTTTTTAGCAGTTGATGGTCCTACTCCTTTTATTGTACCATTGGCTAAGTATTTTTCTAATGAATCTAATGTTTGTGGCATTATTTTTTCAAATGTGTCTATTTTAAATTGCCTTCCATATTCTTGATGTGTTACATATTTTCCTGTTAATTTTAATGTGTCTTTTGAATTTACAAAAGGTAAATACCCTACTATTGTTATTTCTTCTTCATCTGTTTCAAATGTTGCTATTGTATAACTATTTATTTCATTTTGATAAATTATTTCATTTAACTGTCCTTTTATTTCCACATTTTTCCTCTTTTCGTTACTTTTTTTATATATTATCATATTCCATTTCTATATACAATAATAATTTTACATTATTTCTACCTATATTTTACTACACTATATATTCCTTCTGCTGTTGTGTTTGCTAGTTTCATGACTAAGTTTAGTGATGTATTTTGTAGGCTAGAAAAATTGTATTTAGGAATTTTATAGTCTTTTGCTACTATTCCTTTTATGCTTATGTTTCCTGCTAATATTGGTTTTTTCCCTAGTCCTTTTCCTAAGTTCATTTTACTGTTCGTAACTACGATTTTTCCTATATCATCTTTATTTGAAAGTGCAGAATCTATTGCTATAATGCATGGATTTTTGTAATTGTTGTATATGTGTTGTAATTTTTTTTCTAAATTTGTACCACATATAGTGTTTTCTAATGTTCCAAATACATATATATTGTTATAAAAATTTTTAAGTAGCGTACTTAATTTTTCCCCAACTAATGGCCCAAATGCATCTCCTGTTACTTTGTCTGAACCTACACATAAAAATATATAATCTGAAAAAGGATTATCACTTTTTAGATTATATATTTTTGTACTAAAATCTGATACAAAATTATTATATATTTCATCTGATGCTATCATTTTACCACCTCATAATAAAAATAGTTAGTTCATTTATATTCCGAAAGTTAAATTAATATTCTTGTTTATGTGGTGCTATAATAATATTTACTTCTTCATTTTTTGCATATTTTTTAATTATGTCTTGTGAAAAACTTGCTACTTCATTTGATACAATTATTGTATTAAAGTTATTTTTTACAAGTTCATCTATTTTTGTATCTGTTTCTTCTAAATCTTCTAAATCAAATACATTTAATCCTAAATTTTTAGGCATTCTAAAGCTTATATTGTCTTTTTTATATTTTATCCATCCTATACTCATAAATATCACCAATATTATATTGGCTTGTTTTTGTAAAAATATTCTTACATATTTATTACAAGTCTATCAAATTTAGATTTTATATATTTTTCTAATTTTTGCATAAATTCTGTTGGTTGTATTTCTTTTTTTGCTACTAAATCTAAACCTTTTTCCCAACTTGCTGTTAATTTTGGGTTTAACATGTCTGGCATTGATGTGTTTACTACATCATATATTATTTCACCAAAATTTGTTGGTGTTATTATTTGTGTTTTTGAATTTATGTCTATATATTTTATTTTTTCTAGTTTTTTCATTATTTCTGCTCTTGTAGCACTTGTGCCAATTCCTGCTCCTTTTATTTGCTCTCTTAGTTCTTCATCTTCTATTAGTTTACCTGCATTTTCCATTGCAAGTATTATTGAACCTGAATTATATCTAGTTGGTGGACTTGTTTCTGAATCTTTTGTTTCAAAATTTAGTATTTGTATGTCTTGTCCTTTTTTTAGTTTATTTAATATTTCTAAATTATTTTCAACTTCGCCTTCTTCTTTTTTATCCACATTTTTTGATTTTAGTATTTCTAAATATCCCATTTTTACACATACTTTTCCACTTGTGTTGAAAACTTCATTTTCTATATTTACACTAACAGATATTTTACTAAATTCTGCTGGTGGGTAAAATATTGCTATAAATCTTTTTACTATTATTTTATATACATCTTTGTGTAATTGTGGTAATCTATCATAATTTTCATATCCTTGTCCTGTTGGTGTTATTGCATAATGGTCTGTTATTTTGCTATCATTTACATATTTTGTTTTTACTAAGTTTGTAGAATATTTTTCTTGTACCATTTTATCTATATAACCTTTTATTTCTTCGTCTTTGTAGCCTTTTGCAATTCCATTTAAATTTTTAGTTATTTCTTTTGCAACAGCTGTTGATAATACTCTTGCATCTGTTCTAGGGTATGTTACTAATTTTTTTTCATATAAGTTTTGTATAATTTCTAGTGTTTCATCTGGTTTTATTTTAAATCTTTTTGTACACTCATTTTGTATTTCTGCAAGATTAAATAGTAATGGTGCATTTTCTTTTTGTTTTGTTTTTTTTAGTTCACTTATAATTGCTTTTTTATCTTTTAAGTCTAATATAAATTGTTTTGCATCTTCTTGCTTCTTAAATCCACTTTCATTGTATAGTTTTGGTGAATTGTATAATTTAGATTCTTTTGTTACTTTCCATTCTGCTTTAAAAGAATAGGTTTCATCTCCAAATTCTCCTATTACTTTATAATATTTTGTTTTTATAAAGTTTCTAATTTCTCGTTCTCGTTCAACTATCATTCCTAAAACACATGTCATAACTCGTCCAACTGCTATAGATGCCCTGTCTTGATTTATCTGTTTTGCTACTTTTCTTCCATAAATTATTGATAATAGTCTTGAAAAATTTATTCCTATTAGATAGTCTTCTTTTGCTCTTAAGTATGCTGCATCTGATAGGCTATCATATTCAGATAAATCTTTGGCTTCTTTTATTCCTCTTACTATTTCTTCTTCTGTTTGTGAATCTATCCATACTCTTTTTTTGTTTTTTCCATTTACTCCAATCATACTGTCTACTAATCTATATATATATTCTCCTTCACGTCCAGAGTCAGTACATACATAAATTGTATCTATGTCTTGTCTTTGCATTATTTGTTTTATTGTATTAAATTGTCTTTCTACATTTGGTATTATTTCATATTTATATTCTTTTGGCATAAAAGGAAGTGTTTCTAATCTCCATAGTTTTAGTTTTTCATCATATTTTTCAGGGTATGACATAGTAACAAGGTGCCCTACACACCATGTTACTATCCAGTTTTCTGCTTCTAAATATCCATCTTTTCTTGCTGTGTTTATTTTTAAGGCTTTTGCAAATTCCATCGCAACAGATGGCTTTTCTGTTATTAATACGTTTTTTGCCATTTTCTTCATCCCTTATTTTAATCTTTGTTTTATATAATCATTTGCTATTTTTGCACATTCTTGTATTTTTCTTTTTGTATCTTCATTTTTAAATTTATATCTATTTACTAATTTGTTTATATAATCATTTTCTTGTATAATTTGTAGTGTAAAATTATAATTAAAATCAAATATATATGAAATATGAGATACCATTATTTCTGCTGCTGTTTCTCTTATTGTATAGTCAATAATATGGTCTTTTTTAAATTGTTTTACTATTTCATCTTTTATTATGTCATTACTCATATCTTCACAACAATATGTGTCTTGAATTTCTCCTGTATTTAATACATAATATATGTCTATTTTATCTGCATCTCTTATTATTTTTGAATATAATTCTTCTTTTTCATCTAATCCTTGTGGAATATTGCTTTTATTATGATTTAATATTGCTGATTTTATGATTTCATCATATGTATCTTCTTGTACAAATTTTCTAATTAGCCCATCATCAAATAAGATTTTAACACCGTATTCACCATGATTTATACTATTTTTGTCTATAAATGTATTATATATTCTTACTTGCTCAAATCTACCTATATCATGTAATAGTCCAATTAATTCTGCAAGCAGAATTTCATTATTGTTTAGGTTTAACTCAAATGCAATATTTTTGCATATTCCGAGATACTCTTTGTATGTGTGCTATTTTTGTTTCTATTTTTCCATTTTCTATTAATGTATATGGTTGTATGTATTCTTTAAATGCTTGTTTTGCTTTTATAATATCTATCATTTTATCACCTTTAGAATATTTTATGATATATTGCTATTTTTTAGTTACTAGTAAATATTTGCTCTTTAACTTTATTAAACTTTAGAATTATTTTGAAGAGCTAAAATTTAATAATCACTCCTACATCTAATATATAGAAAGCCTTTGTAAATTTTTATATAAAAACTATTGTCTCGTAATATTTTTTAGTTCCTATGTTTTTTTATTTTACTATAATCTTTATTTATATTTTTGTCAACATAGTTTCTTGTTTTTTGTACTACATTTCATTTCAAGTTTATGTTTTATACTAATATTTTATATTTCTTCATGTTTTTAATAATATTTCATTCTAACTTATGTATTAAAATGAGGGAATGCATTTTTAATACACTCCCCTAAAACTCATTTTATTCGCTTTTTGTAAATTTAAAATAATGAGTTTCTCCATTTTCCAATTCTATTTCCACAGTATATGTATGGTCATTTGGAATATTGGTTTGATACGAACAATTATTACTTGGCAGACTTTTTAATGCATAAAATACATCTTCATTTAAAAACCAGCCCTCATCATCAAAATACCCATCTTGCATAACAGATATTATTCTGCTTTGCGTGCACCTGATATCTATTTGTACTTCTTCATCTATACCTTCTACAATATCTGGTGCATCTTCTAATATTTCTGATGCAATAACAGTAACATCCTTCTCTTGTCCTGTAAGTGTAACAAACACTCTAGCATTAGGTAAACTATCAACTTTACTATATCTACCACCACATGCTGACAAAAGCACTGTTACTGCTACTACTACTATAATCCTTATCCGTTTCATTTTCCTCCTTTTAATCGTTCAAATTTTCAAAACGATTAGCTCAAACTTATGGATAGAGCTCTCCATGTGATTATTTAATTATAGACCTTTATATGGATTATGTCAATATTATAATGCGAAGTCCTATATTACACTACTTATATCATTTTTCCCATAATAATTTAGGCTCATTTACATTTTCTTTTGACCAATATTCACTTTTTCCTTCATTTAAACTATTTACCACATAATACACACTTGGCATTTCCTCTAGTATTCCTACATTGCTTAGAAGTCCTAATTGTTGTCCTATTATTTTTCCATAAAACGCACTTGCACTTCCATAATTTGATGTTGCTACACTTGTATTGTATTTGACTGTTGATGTGTTAGATGTATAGCTATCTTTTGTTCCTCTATCTCTATCTTGACGTCCACATATTCCTCCTACTGAATAACCTTTTGATGTTACATTCCCACTATTATAACTATATTGTATTTTATATTTTTCTTCTGTTCCTGCAATTATATTATATCCTACAATCCCTCCTGTATTTTGCCCATCTGCTGTATTGTTAATATCTCCTAAATTATAACTATATCCTACTTTAGCTTCTAATCTTAATCTTCCTGTTATTCCTCCTATATCTGCTGCACCTGTTGAACTCTTTCTACTTGCTGTTATAGTACCTTTGTTATAGCTATTATAACATTCCATATAATCTCCTGAACCGTCCTATTATTCCTCCTACATAATATGTTCCTGTTATGTTACCTAAATTATAACTATATTTTACAGTTGAACCACTATCATTTTCTATATCATTTTGACCAACTATTCCTCCTACCCATGTTCCTCCTGTTATATTTCCTTTATTATATGTTCCTGTTATTTGTGTATTTATACAAAATCCAACTATTCCTCCTGCTACCATTTTTATATTATTATTTACGATTCCATTATTTCCGCAATTTGATATTACAGAATTATTTTTTGCATATGCTACTATTCCTCCTACATATGCATTTCCTATTATGCTATTATTTTTACCTGTTACTATTCCTGTTATTTTTGCATTATCTACACATCCAAATATTCCTTGATAATTATTTGTACTATTTATATATACATTATCTATTACATGATTATTTCCTTCAAATGTTCCTTTAAATACTAATTTTTCATTTTCTATATAATTTCCTATTGGTACCCATTGATTTTCTTGTGTTCCTTCTAAATCTATATCGGCCATTACTCTGGCTGTTCTTCCTTCAAATGTTCTTCCCTCATTTACCTTATTTCTAAATATTTCCAAATCTTGTCTGTTCCATATATCCATATCTTCTGTTATATCTGTTATTTTTATTTGAGCTATTTTGTAGTTTCCATCTTCATCTTTGGCATATATTGTATATGTGCCATTTTCTGTTATTTCTTTATTTAATGCATATATTCCTTCTACTTTTTCTGGTACTTGTACTACTTCTCCTTTTATTATTATCTGTTCTATTGTTCCTTCATATTTTATCAAAGTTTCTAAATTAGCTTTCACATAATCTTCTCTAATATTTACATTTGCCTGTATTACTATTTCTTTATTTTGCTCCCCTTTTCCTAAGCTTGTTACTATTTTAGGTACATCTCTATCTATTTCAAATTTCCAGTCATCCACTATTACTATATTGTCTACTACTACCATTTCTTGTTTTGCTAGTTCATTATCGATATATTCATTTTTATTATATTTTTTATCTATATATTTATCTGTTTGCAATTTTCCTAATGCTATTTCTAATTTTTCTCTTGCACTTTGTTCTGAATAACTATCTGTGGCTTTTCCTGCTTTTTCTATTAAACTTCCTTTTCCTATTATTATATTTATAGTTACTCCTGCAAGTATTAGTAATATAATTATTGTAATAACTAATGCTATTAATGTTATTGCTTCATTTTTCATTTTATTTACTTTTTCTGTTTTTATTTCTTTATTTTTTATCTTCATACATTTCTCCTTTGCTTTTTTCTTATGTTTTCCTCTTTTCTAAATTATATTCCTAATTATATATTTCTTTATTTATTAAGTCAATTGTTTTCTACTTTTGGTGTTAAAATATTGTTCTTATTGTGTTGTTTATCTCCATAAAGTATTTATGTACATATGTTGATTGGTTATTGCGTAATTAACATTTCTTAAATAACTGACTTTTTTATGCTTTTACTATAAGAAAAACTATACAATTTTTCATATTATTGTATAGTTTTTCCCATATTAACTTATAAATTTTTATTGTCTATATATCTTTTTTATTTAAATATTTTATCATCATTATAAAATTCAACTTGTCATTCTAACTTAAAATATATTTCTTGCTTTTATTTCTCTTCTCTTTATTAATTTTGAACTTTATATTCTGATATGTCTGGTTCTTTCATGTTTTCATCTGTTACTTCATTAAATTTGTATTCATATGTAGTTATATTTTCTTTTTGTTCCCCATTTTCATTTACTATTTCAACCATTTTATATGCTAATTTGGTATCTTTTTCTACATAGATTAGTGTTTTTTGTATATTCTTATCATATATCATATTAGAGCAAAATCCTGCGGTAATCTCATAGTATTCTTTTTCATCAATTTTTACTGTTTTTATTTTTGTAGTAATACTACTTAAAATTCTTTGTAATATATTATCACTATATCCAGCATTTATAAGTGTAGTATAACTTGCAAATGGTGTAACCCCTTTAGGTGCTTGAATGTGTGAACCTCTAACTGGTTTTGGCGAAATTCCTCCAAATTCTGATTCAAAATATACTTTCATTTCGTCTTTTTGTGTATATACTTTATGCTTATGTTCATCATCTATTTGAATTACTTTAAATATACTTCCATCCTTTGGCTTTTTTTCAATTATAAGTTTATCTACATCTTCTTTAATGTATCTTTGCATTTCTAATGTGTATTCACTTGTTGTAGATATAGATTTAATATAAATGTTTTTTGTGTTATTTTCATAATCTGATACTTTATTATCTATTGAAGATAGTATTATTGCTTTTCTTACTGTAAAAATAATAAATATTATTACTAAAACTAAGATGATTGAAACAATTATTTTCCATAATTTAATTTTTGATTTTTCCATATAAATCACCCTCCTTTGTATACATAATGCTTGTCTAATTTTACATATTTTGCCTTTTGTACTATCTATATTATAACACATTTCGATGTTAGTGTAAAATATAAGACTCTACACCAATTAAAATACGCATTTACGTTGACATAAAATTTAAAAGTTGATATAATATCAAGGACTTTACTTTGAAAAAAGTAAATATTATTTTAACTTGTAGAAAATATTTTTGAAAAAGAAAGGAAGATTTTATGACATCTAATATTAGAACACCTTGTTAAAAGATTTACTTTTTAGTAAAATTATTAAATTAGCTAAATAGCTTATTTATACTGTACTTTATAGTATAAGTAATAATTTTACTTATGATAACTTTTTTGGTTATTTGAAACTTTATAATTGCTACATCAATAGAAAGGACATCAAAATGAAGGAAAAAAGTTTTTGGAGAATTGGTTTTTCAGGTGCTGCAAGTTGGGCATGGGGAACGTCTTTAATTATGGGGCAGCAGATTGCACAAGAAAAAGGATTAGTGGCTTGGATGATTTGGGCAGTATGTAATTCGCTTACTTTAGCTTTACTTGGACTATTATATAATAAAAATATAATTAGTCCAGAAATCTACAATAAAAAGGAAGTTAAAACAATTGCTTTAATTATTCAGTTATTTTGCTTGTTAGTTCAATTAAACTTTATTAATCAACAATTTTTAAAACTTTTTAATAATCCAATTATTTCATATTTGCTTACTATAGCAATTGGATTTGCTTTTACTTTAATGGTTTTTAAAAAAGGTTTGACTATGTCTATTGATACAGATATTGTTCAATGGATAATCGCAATGTTAAGCATTATAGTTATTATTATAATTGCAATAACAACACATGTCCCCCTAAAAACATTTCCTCAAACTTCATATGATAGTGTTTTGTGGGGAATTTGGAGTGGATTAATTCTTTTTTCAGGTCCTATTGGAGATGTACAACATTGGCAAAGGGTATCTTGTGATACTAGTAAAAAAGCATATTATTTATCAGCTGCATTATTTGCAATATATATGGCTTTAATATTATGTATGTCTATGTTTGAGTTCTCAGCATTGATGAATATAATACTTTTGTTAACAGTTCTATGCATTACTACCTCTACTATTGATAGTATTGCTGTTGCAACACATGAAATTAGGAATAAAAAAGTTGGAACTTTCGTTTCTTTGTTTATGTGTGTTGTATGGGGGTTGTTTATTCGAATTGGAATGTTAGAATTATGGAGTAGTTTTGGAGTTATTAGGTTTGCATTTGCAGTTGGTATACTTATTTTACCTTCATGCTTAAAAGGAAATTTTAAAATAGCAATTCCAATAATATTGCTTACTTATATTATTATGTTCTATTTTATTGCATCTAGACAAATAGTAATTAATAATATTGCAGGTATTGTAAGCTTCATAATAGCTTTTCTTATTCAAGCATCCTTATTGATTGAAACAATTGAAAATGGAATGGTAAAAAATAGTAATAGCAAAAAAGGAGTATCTTTATGAAAAATTTTGATCCAATTAATTATCGGAATGTCTTAAAGAAATGCGATATTGCTTTAATGGGAACTCCTGTAAGAGGTTCTCTTATATATCTTCAAAATGGATTTAAATTAAGAGAAAAATTATTTAATATAGGAATTACATTATTGAATGAACTAGGTTTTATACAAATATTGCTAAGTGATTATATTGATACCAATAGTATTAAAAAAATGGATGTATTATCGGAAATATCTAATAATTATTTTCAAATTAAAGATGCAGATTTTTATATGGCTGCAGGTCATGAAGTTTCTTTTTATTCTTTAGTTAGAGAATTATTAAAAGATCATTCAAGAGATTATACATTCCCTATGCAATATTTTCACTTTGGTTCTGTTTACAGATCTCCAAAAAATACAAGATTTCCATTTAATTATGGTGAAAGAAAATCTTTTTTGGAATGTTATAGTATTCACGAAAGTTCTCAGGCTGCATACGATGCTATTAGCATAGGTGTAAACTGGAATAAAAAGATTGTAAAAGAGATTTTGCATTTACCTTGTGTAGAGGTTGAAAGACCAAAAGTAACCAATAAACAATTTTCACAAAAGAGTATACACATCGACACAATTACTCCTCTTGGAGAAACAATCATTACAGGGATGACATATTTTCATAATGATGTTTTTACTAAAGCTCTTAATGTAAAAAGAAGAGATAATTGTAAAAAAAAGAATTGTTATGTGTATTCTAATCATTTTGGATTAAGTGAAAATGTATTACATTCTTATTTATTAAACTGCTATAATGGTAATGGTTTCCAATTCTTTAGTTTTCTTGCTCCTTATCAAATATCTGTAGTAGATACTACTAATGGTATTTTCAATGATTTGGCTGAGTATAGGTATATTTTTGATTTACTAGATGAAAATAAATTTGAATATCAAAAGAAATGCGCTTTACAAAAAGATGTAAGAAAAATTATAAGAAGAAATTCAGAAAATGGCATTATAGTTACGATACTTTTGAAAAATAATAATGGTTCTTTAGAAATAAAATTTTTGTCATGTGGTGATGAATTCTCAACTACTTGTGAAAATATTATAGAAAATATTAAACTATATTTTTGCAAGAATGATGAATATATTATTCGCAAGTTTGAAAAAAATGAAAAAGATGCCATTATTGAATGCACTACAATAGTTGATATTGCTCAATGTGTTAGTAATGGAAAAGTTGCACAATTCTATTGTGAAAAATCAGATAAAAAAGTACTGCAAATTGAGTCTTTTCTTAAAGGTGGTGAAGTGCTAGGATTTCAGAATACCACTATTGCTAGTGCTGATGTTCTTGATGGTAGTATTACTACTTGGATTGCTTTTGCATCTAAAAGATTATAACTGTATAAAATTTTGTAGCAAATTTAAAGTTGGGAGCAAGACTTATTTTAAGCCTTGCTCCTATTTTAGTAAATAACTTAAATTCTATAATAATTTTAGTATCTTATCTCTTAGTGCATTTTCTATAAAACTATTTAATGATACATTTTCTTTTCTTGCTAATTTTTTTGCATAATTATATATATTTCTAGTTATTTGTATGTCTAGCCAAGCATCATCTTCAAAATCATATTCATAGTCATATTCTTTTTGTTCTTTATAATATTGTTCCATTATCATCACTCCTTTTTGACAATTATACTTTATTTGTTTTTCATTGTCAATATGTAAATTATTTTTTTTAATAATTACATTATATTATTAATGGTTTTCAGTTACAGTTCACAGCATATATAATAAAATCCACTACGGCTAAGTAATATATTTTATTTTTTCATTTCGCCCTCCAAGCTCACGGGTATTCCCCCGCCTCAATGGGCTGTCGGGTCTTCATTACAAAATAAAATATATTACTTAGTCTTCGCTACTTACTGCTATTGTCTATGAATAGTAACGGTTTTCATCAAAAAAAACGAATTTATGTAATTTTTACTTTAAAATATCTAAAAATTGTTATATAATTAGTACAATTATTAAATTTTATAGAAAAGGACTGATTATATGGCTTATAATTTTAGAGAAATTGAAGAAAAATGGCAAAAATATTGGGATGAAAATAAGACTTTTGAAACTAACACTTGGGATTTTTCAAAGGAAAAATTTTATGCACTTGATATGTTTCCTTACCCTTCTGGTCAAGGTTTACATGTTGGCCATCCAGAAGGATATACTGCAACAGACATTTTATCTAGAATGAAAAGAATGCAAGGTTATAATGTTTTGCATCCTATGGGTTGGGATGCCTTTGGTTTACCTGCTGAACAATATGCTATTAATACAGGAAACCACCCTGCTTCTTTTACTAAGAAAAATATTGAGGTATTTAAAAAACAAATTAAATCTTTAGGACTTTCTTATGATTGGGATAGAGAAATTTCTACTACTGATCCTGATTATTATAAATGGACTCAATGGATTTTTACAAAATTATATGAAAAAGATTTAGCCTATGTAGATGAAATTCCTGTAAATTGGTGCCCTGAACTTGGAACTGTCCTTGCAAATGAAGAAGTTATTAATGGAAAAAGTGAACGTGGTGGCTTCCCTGTTTATAGAAAACCTATGAGACAATGGGTATTACGTATTACTAAATATGCTGAAAGATTATTAGATGATTTAGAGTTATGCGATTGGCCTGAATCTACTAAAGAAATGCAAAAAAATTGGATTGGTAAATCTGTTGGTGCAAATGTTGTATTTAAAATAGATAATCATAATCTTGAATTTACTGTTTTTACTACAAGATGTGATACTCTTTTTGGTGCTACTTATTGTGTTTTTGCACCTGAACATCCATTTATAGATACTATTACTACTTCTGAGTTTAAAGCTAAAGTAGATGAATATAAAAATATGTGTGCTACAAAGTCTGATTTAGAAAGAACTGAGTTAAATAAAGAAAAAACTGGTGTATTTACAGGAGCTTATGCAATAAATCCTGTTAATGGTAAAAAAATACCAATTTGGATTTCTGATTATGTTCTTGCAAGTTATGGAACTGGTTGTATTATGGCTGTTCCTGCCCATGATGAAAGAGATTATGAATTTGCTAAAAAATTTGGTATTGAAATTATTCCTGTTTTAGAAGGTGGCAATATTGATGAAGCTCCTTTTGTTGAAGATGGAATTCATATTAATTCTGACTTTTTAGATGGGTTAAATAAACAAGATGCAATAGATACTATGCTTAAATGGTTAGAAGAAAAAGGCATTGGTGAGAAACAAGTAAATTATAAATTACGTGATTGGTTATTTTCTCGTCAAAGATACTGGGGTGAGCCTATTCCTATTGTTCATATGGAAGATGGAACTATGCGTAGTGTAGACGTTACACAGTTACCTTTAGAGCTTCCAGATACTAGTAATTATCAACCTTCTAAAACTGGTGAAAGTCCTCTTTCTAATTGTAAAGATTGGTTAGAAGTTGAAATTGATGGAAAAAAAGGAAAAAGAGAAACTAATACTATGCCTCAATGGGCTGGTTCTTGTTGGTATTATTTACGTTATATTGATCCTAAAAATAATGATGAAATTGCAAATGCTGAATTAATTAAACATTGGCTACCTGTTAATATATACATTGGTGGCGCTGAACATGCTGTATTACATCTACTTTATGCAAGATTTTGGCATAAGGTTTTATATGATTGTGATATCGTTCATACAAAAGAGCCTTTCCAAAAATTATTTCATCAAGGTATGATTTTAGGAACTAATGGTGAAAAAATGAGTAAATCTCGTGGTAATGTTGTAAATCCTGATGATATGGTTAAAAATTATGGTGCAGATGCTTTAAGAACTTATGAAATGTTTATGGGACCATTAGAAGCTGCGAAACCTTGGGATCCTAATGGAATAGATGGTTCTAAGAAATTTCTTGATAGAGTTTGGAGATTGTATGCAGAATCTAATAAGATTACAGATGAACCAAATATGGATTTAGAAAAACTTTACCATTATACTGTAAAGAAAGTTACCACTGATTATGAAACATTGAATTTTAATACAGCTATAAGTCAAATGATGATTTTTATAAATGCTGTTTACAAAGCTAACAATCTACCACGAGAATATGCAAATGGATTTTTACAATTATTAAATCCTGTTGCTCCACATATCACAGAAGAATTATGGCAAATGCTTGGTCATACTGATTCTATAACATATTCTAACTGGCCAACATATGATGAGGAAAAAACAAAAAATGATATCTTTAATTTACCAATTCAAGTTAATGGAAAATTACGTAATTCTATCGATATTGAATTCGATTTGCCAGAAGAAGAAGTTAAAAGATTAGTTCATGAAAAGATGGAAAGTTATTTGGTTGGTAAAGATGTTGTTAAGGAAATTTATGTGAATAATAAGATTTATAATATAGTTGTAAAATAGCTATAAAAAAGGATGTCATTAGACATCTTTTTTTATAGCTTTATTCCTACTATTTTTGTTAAATAAGTTTTTTCTGGTTTAGTCCAGTCACTATGAGTACCTGTAACATCCATTTTAACAGCATTTCTTTCTAATTCAATACCAATTCTTCCAAACACATAATAAGTAGCATGTGTATATTCAGCTTGATATATAGTTTCATCATTTGTATCCAATGTTATTTCATTTATATCACCTTGACATCTATAATATACAATTAATAAATCATAATCAGATATATTTTTTTCTAGTACAACATCTCTTACTCCAACTTCTGTATTACTCCACAATACTTCTTTTCTTGACTGTCTTTCTTCTAATCTTTCTATCTTTTCTTGCATGTTTGATACTAATGTTTTTAGTTGTTCTATTTCACTATTTCCTGTTGCTATTTTTTCTCCATTTATTGATGCTAATTGTAGAGATGCATTTATTTCAAACTCATATAGATATTGTTTTAGTTTTGTATATATTGATGTTGCATCTCCTATTTCTATTTGCGCTATATTTGCTAGTTCTTTTGATTTTGTTTCTACATATTCTATTTCATTATCTTCTTCTAAATCATTGGCCAATTCTTGAAGTGTTGGCATTCTTTGGCTTTGTGCATATGTATTCATTTGTGTTTTTGTTATTTTTAAATTTAACTTTTCTGTTGCTTCTTATTTTCTATATTCTCCTACTCCTTTTTGACCCATATCAACTATACCATCTTTATTTAATACTATACTTAATGTAACTCCTGCTAAAATTAGTAACACTATTTTTGTTATTATTAAAGTTATTAATGTTACTGCTTGTTCATTTTCTTTTTTTACCATTACTTTATTTTTATACATATTCTTCCTCCATATCCTAATATAAATTTTTTCCTTATTGTATTTTTCTATTCATATTTTATAAAACTATCTTGTCATTGTCAATCACTTAATTCTCTGATAGTAAAACTATTTATTCTTACAGCGTATTAGTTTTCGTAATCTGTTTCAAATTATGTCAATAGGGACGGGGCTATTTGACACAAAATATTAGAAAAATACATAATGAATTTGAAAGAGTGTCAAATAGCCCCGTCCCTATTGACATAATTTTTATTGTAATATAATCGTAATACAAGTTTAATAACTTAGAAATACATTTTGTAAAAAAATGTTGTATAATATGTATAGAATTTACTAAGGAGAAATTATATTTATGAGTAGCATTGAAACAGATTTAAAAAAAGAAGGAATTGAAGTTATTAAACCACTTGATACTTTAACTGTAAATACTATTGCTAAAGGTGTTGCAGAAAAGTTGGCTAATAGATTTGGTGAACAGAATTTGAGTTATGATGATGTTTTTATTAAGTTGTCTAGACTTAATATGTATGTTGCTAAAATGCCTAATGGGTTATCTGGTGCTAAATATTATTATAAGAATAGTTCTATTTATTTTAATGAAGATATAGATTTAACTAATATAGATATTTTCGCTATGCATGAGTGTATTCATTATTTACAAGAACTTAAAGATACAAAAAATAATTTAATTCATTTGGGATTATGTGATTTTTCTAATTCTAAATTACCTGGTATGGCTTTGAATGAAGCTGCTGTCCAACTTATGAGTTCAAAATCACTTAATGTAAGACCTGATGTTGTTAAGTATTTTGATATAAATTTACCTACTTGTAGTCCTTCTCATTATGCTTTAGAATGTAATTTAAT
Source organism: uncultured Clostridium sp. (assembly GCA_948468275.1). Taxonomy (GTDB): domain Bacteria; phylum Bacillota; class Clostridia; order TANB77; family CAG-508; genus RGIG8482. Next base: position 22,045 of record CAOKHI010000021.1, read on the forward strand.
AAATCAGATGGCATATATTACTGGTGATTATGTCTTATATAATAGTACTTTGTATAGTAATAATAGCTTTAAAAATAAATTTGTTTCTTTAACAAATGCAAAAGCTTTTAATTTGATACAAAAAAATATGGATAAATTGCTTTCTTTAGAAGATGAATTGAGTAATTTAACTTATAAACTTGAAAATACTGATGATACTGATAAAAATATTATGAAGCTTTCTGAAAATATTAATAATTTGCGTAATAAAATACAACAACTATTTTTAAAAATTCAAAATTTGATTTTGACAAGTTATTTTGATGCTAACTTTAAAAATATTACTACTTTAGAGCAAATTGAAAATTATAGAAGAAAACTATATAATTATAAAGATTTAATTGGTACTACTTCTAGTTATACTTTTTTTAATGATTACTATATTTCTAAAATGGCTGCATTAGAAATAAAATGTAATATTTTAGAAAATGCTCTTTATTCATCTAACAATAATACTGCTCTTGTACAAGTAAAGACTAACTTTATAACTACTTTATTTAATAAAATAAAGAAATTATTTCTTAAACCAAAAAATTACGAATTACCACTAAATCAATAAATATTTTTAGCAGATAGGCAAATTCATTACCTATCTGCTTTAATTTTTTTACTATGGTACCATAATTTTCATAGTTTCTTTTAATGCACTATAATACTTTTCTTTTGTTTCTATTGTATAAATCTTTAAAAGTTCTAAAAAGTATTCGTCAGATGCATATATCATGTGCAATTTCGATACTGCTTCTTTATATTTTTGCGCATTGAATAGTTTAACACCTAATTCAGCATATATAACATATAAATATTGTATATACACTATATTTTGCCTATTAGTTAAGAAAAATAATTTTTCGAAATCATTAAATGTGTAAAGATTATATATTTGGTCTTTTATTTTTCTTTCCACATCTTTTTTACCATTCATTCTGCTCCGTATCGCTTTTTTTGCTAGTTCCATAGCTTGTTGCATTTTCTCATATGTCTCCCTTCAAAATTAATATTGCAAAACTATGTAAATTAGTATACCACTTTTACTTATTAATTTCAATCCCCTCTAAATTTTACACTAACACTAACTTTTCTTCAAAACGTCACTTAATATATCGTTAGAAGCATATAAAGCAAGTTATAAATTAGAAATGTTTGCCTATTTAAACAATAAATTTAGTATTATAAGGTATCTAGAAAAAAATACCAAAACTTATACTTCTAAAAATTTTACAATTTGCTTTGCGGCTTCTCTACCTGATCTGCTTGCCCATGCTACTGTTGCCTTTGCTCCACTTAAATCGCCTCCTGCAAATACTTTTTCTTTAGATGTCATGTATTTTTCATTTACTTGTATATAACCTTTTTTAGTAAGTTCTATTCCTAAATTATTTACTAAATTTTCTTCTGGTTTTGACCCAACAGCCATAACAACATAATCAATATCAAGTATGTAATTACTATTTTCTATATCTTGTGGTACTTCTCTTGTTTCTCCTTCTTTTTTTACAAGCTCTGTTTTTATACATTCTATTTTTTCTACTTTTTTATCTCCTAATATTTTTACTATATTATTTTGAAATAGAAATTCTATCCCTTCACTTTCTGCGTCTTGTACTTCTTTATCTTCTGCTGGCATTTGTTTTCTTGCCCTTCTATATATTACATAAACTTCTTTTGCTCCTTTTTTCTTTATTGTTCTTGCTGTATCCATTGCAACATTTCCTCCACCTATAATAGCAACTTTTTTGTTTATGTAGTCTGGATGGTTAGCATGTTCTAATAGTTCATTTCCTCCATATACTCCATTTAGTTCTTCGCCTTGTATACCCATTTTAGAAGACATATTTGCTCCAAATCCTAAAAATATAGCATCATATTTTTTCTGTAATTCTTCTAATGAATAGTCTTTTCCTAATTCTTTATTATATTGTACTTGTATTCCTAATGCTAATATTTTACTAATAGTAGCATCTATAATTTGTTCTTCTAGCCTAAATCTTGGAATTCCATGTCTTAGTATTCCACCTAATTTTTCATATTTTTCATATATTGTAACTTCATATCCACATCTTGCAAGCCATGCTGAACATGATAATCCTGATGGTCCTCCTCCAATTATTGCTACTTTTTTGTCTTTTTTTTCATTTGTAAATTTTTCTATTTTATAATTTTCTTTTATTGCTATATCTCCAACAAATGCTTCTATTTCTCCTATGCTTACCGATTGTGATTTTATTCCTCTTATACAACTACCTTCACATTGTTTTTTATGTGGACAAATTCTACCACAAATTGGTTGTAATACTGTAGTTTCGCATAATGTTTCATATGCTTTTTTATATTCCTTGTTTTTTACATGCATTATAAATTCTGTTATGTCATTTTCCAATGGACATCCTAGCTTACATGGTTTTTTAATACAAGATAAACAATAATCTGCTTTTTTACTTATTTCTAAATTTTCCATTTTTTTAGTTCTCCAAATATTTTTTATATATTTTATTATTAAAAATTTCTCTTGTCAATTGCTCCTGACTAGTTATTTCAATATAGTTGTTAGTTACAGTTCACAGCATATATAATAAAATCCGCTACGGCTAAGTAATATATTTTATTTTTTCATTTCGCCCTCCAAGCTCACGGGTATTCCCCCGCCTCAATGGGCTGTCGGGTCTTCATTACAAAATAAAATATATTACTTAGTCTTCGCTACTTACTGCTATTGTCTGTGAATAGTAACAGTTGTTACAATTTTTTCACATTTTTTTCACAAAACTGTTGTATTATTATAACAGTTTAGGTTATATTAAATTAAAATAAAATTGGAGGTTTCAAAATGGATGATAATCAAAATAGTAAATCTACTTTTACAGTAGTAGATTATTCTGATAAGAAAGAAAAGAAAAATTATAATTTTACAAAAAGTGTTTTTGTTCCTTTTTGCTCTGGTATTTTAGGAACAGCATTAGTTATAGGTACTTGTTTTGGTGTACCTAGTATTAAAGATAAGATTGTTAATAATAGTAATAATAATGAAAGTAGTACTGTTCTTACATCTACTTCTCGGAGATAACCAAAATTCTACTTCTAGTAGTCTTACACAAATTTCTCTTGCTGATTATTCTGATACTGGTATTTCTGTTGCAAATAAGGTATTGCCATCTATTGTTGGTATTAAAGTAGAATATGCTGTTAATTCGCTTTTTTCTAGAAATGGTTCAACTGCAAGTGCTGAAGGATCTGGAATTATTATAAGTGAAGATGGTTATATTTTAACTAATAATCATATCGTAAATACTTCATCTAATGCTTCTTATTATGAGGTTTCTCAAGCAACTAAAGTTATTGTGTATTTGTATAATGATAAAACTGAATATGAGGCAACTATTGTTGGTACAGACGAGCAAACAGATTTAGCTGTTATTAAGATTAATAAAACTGGTCTTAGTGCTGCTGAGCTTGGTAATTCAGATGATGTAAAAGTTGGAGAATTTTCTATGGCTATTGGTAATCCTTTAGGTTTACAAAGTAGTGTAACTGGTGGCATGATTAGTGCTGTTAATAGAACTGTTACTGATACTGATGGTAAAACTTTTACTTTAATTCAAACTGATGCTGCTATAAATTCTGGAAATAGTGGCGGTGCTTTAGTTAATGCTGAAGGTAAAGTAATTGGTATTAATACATTAAAACTTTCTGGTACAGGAATTGAAGGTATGGGATTTGCTATTCCTATTAATTCTACTATTGATATTTATGAGCAATTAATTCAGTATAATAAAGTAAAAAGACCTTATATTGGTATAAATGGTATTGATTTAGATGAAAAAACTGCTGAATATAATAAACTTGTTGTTGGAATTTATGTAAAATCTGTTGAAGACTTTTCTGCTGCACAAAAAGCCGACATTAGAAATGGTGATGTAATTATTGAAGCTGATGGAACAAAAGTTACTACTATGGATGAATTAAATTCTATTAAAAATAAGCATAAAATTGGTGAAGATATGACTTTAAAAGTAAATAGAAAAGGTGAAGAAATTACTATAACTATAACTTTAGCAGAGCAACCTTAGAATTTTATAAGCTATTTAAAGTTTCAAGTATGTTACACTTTTTAATCTAAAAACATTATATATTAACATATTTTTCACATAATGGACAAATATTATTGTTATATTATAGGAGATGTAAGGAAGTAAATAAATTGTTACTCCATCTTTACTTCCTTATTAATATAAGTAATGCCTTATAAGTTTTTCTTATATTAAAACATCCCCTTTTATTTTCATAAAGATGGCTATAAGAAGCCATCTTTGTTTTTTTAGTACAATTATTTAGAATACTATTACATCCATCGCATCTGTGTAATTTGAGTTTCCATATGGATATATTATATATAGTTTGTTGTTTTCTCCTACAAAATATGTTGTTGTATTTTGTATTTCATACAAATCACTTTGTTCATCTCTTATAAATACGTTGTATCCTAATGATTTTAGAGATGTTGCTTCATTATTTGCTTGTTTTACTGTTGCTTGTATTTTACTTTTTACTGAATTTTGACTTAGTCCTCGTATTCCAATTAGGGCATTTAAATCCATGACTTCATTTGTGCTTAAATTATAATTATATGTTTGAATTATTATTCTTTGTGGATTATTACCTTCTTTTAATGTAGATTTTATTACTAAAGATAGTATATTTGTATTAATATATCCCATGTATTCTACATCATATATAGTATTGTTTATTCCTTGTGTAAGTATGTTTTGTGCTTTTTCAACAAATATTTCTTCTATTTGTTTGTTGAATTTTTCTATTGAGTCATTCGCTATATTTATATATGGTATTTTTATATCAATATCATACCTATTTTCAGATATTTCTTTTTTTTCATAGAGTGTATATATTAAATCTTTGTTTGAGTCTATTCTAGTTACTCCTATAGTATTTATATTATAACCTTGATAATTTAGTGTGTTTGAAAATATATCTTTAAAATTTTCTGCTAATGTTTGGTCATCTTCGTTTAATTGTATTGTATTTGTATATGTATTTTTTTCTTCTTCATTTTTATCTCTAAAAAATTGCCAATATACTCCATAATTTAATGCAAAAATACATACTATAATTATTATTGCAAACATAACTATTCTTAAATTTATTTTCATATGTTAATCATCCCTTTCACTTTTTTTATTAGACTCCTATATATCCTATATATGGTAAGTTTCTGTAATGTTCATCATAATCTAGTCCATATCCTACAACAAATTTATCTGGAATTTCAAATCCTACATAATTTACTTTTACATCATACTCTCTTCTTTCTGGTTTATCTAGCAAAGTACATAGTTTTATTGTATTTGGTTTTCTTTCTTCTAAGTATTTTATTAAAAAACTTAATGTTCTTCCTGTATCTATTATATCTTCTACTATTAGTATATCCTTACCTTCTATATTTTCTTTTAAATCTAATTTTAGTTCTATATTTCCAGAACTTTGTGTTGATGATTTATAACTAGATACTTGTATAAATTCTATTTTTAAATCATTTTTTATATTTTTGGCTAAATCGACTGTAAAAAAAGTTGAACCTTTTAATATACATATTAAAGTTATTGGCTTATCTTTATAGTCAATGGTTATTTGATTTGCTAATTGTTGTATTCTTGCTTTTAAATCTTTTTCCTTTATTAATACTTCTATCTTATCCATTTTTATCCCCTTTTATTTCCATTAATTTGAAATCTAAATAGTCTGCACTTACTAATTTAAATTCTATGTTTTCTATCTTTCCTTCTATTGCATCTTTATGAGAATGTGAATGTAAATGACCATACATGCATCTTTTTACATTATATTCTTTCATTTTATTTACAAATTTTAGTTCTAATTTATTTAACATTGCTGAATGAGTAATTGGTGGATAATGCATAAATACTAATATTTCTTTACTATTTCCACATTTGGTAATACCTTCTTTTAAAGATAATTCTAGTCTTCCTAACTCTCTATCTAATATTTTTCCTTCTCCTTCTAAGTCATTTAAAGTCCAACCTCTTGTTCCTGTTATTATATAGTTTTCAAACTCATAACTATTATTATATATAAAATCAATTGTATCAAATTCATTTTCTTTTACATATGTTCTCATTTTTGTTAAAGTTGTCCACCAATAATCATGGTTTCCTTTTAATAATAGTTTTTTGCCTGGTAAATTATTTAAAAATTCGAAATCTAAGTATGTATCTTCTAAATTCATAGCCCATGAAAAATCACCTGGTAAAACAACTAAATCTGATGGTTTTACCTTAGCTTGCCAGTCTTTTTTTATTTTTTGTGGATGATTTTCCCAATTATCTCCAAAAATGTTCATTGGTTTTGGATTTTTAAAGGATAAATGCAAATCTGCTATTACAAAAATAGACATACTTAAAATTTCCTTTCTTAAATTTTTAAATTTGGTACTGCATTTAAATCTAAACTTGATGTTTTTCCATTTATGTAGTAATAATATCCAGCTGCTCCTATCATTGCTGCATTATCTGTACATAAGTCTAATTTTGGAAAATATATTTCTACTTTTTCATTTTCTCCTAGTTCTAAAAACTTTTGTCGTATATATGAATTTGCAGATACTCCTCCTGCTAAAGCTACTTTTTGTATTTTTAGTTTTTTTATTGCTCTTTTTGTATTTTCTATTAGCATGTCTGTTGCTACTTTTTGAAAACTTGCACACATATCTGATTTGTTTAAATCTGCCATTTTATGATTTATATTTAAAACTGCTGTTTTTATTCCACTAAAACTAAAATCTAAATCTTCAAAATATGTATGTGGTAGCTCTATATTTGGCATTCCTTGTTTTGAAAGTTTATCAATTTTGGGTCCTCCTGGATATTCTAAACCTAATACTCTTGCCACTTTATCAAATGCTTCTCCTATTGCATCATCTTTTGTTTTTCCTAATATTTCAAACTCATTATAATCTTTTATATGTACAAGATGTGTATGTCCTCCTGATATTATTAAGCATAAAAATGGTGGCTCTAATTCCTTATAGGTAATATAATTTGCTGCTATATGCCCATGTATATGATTTACTCCTATTAGTGGTTTATTTAACGCAAAACTTAGTGCTTTTGCATATGAAACACCTACTAATAATGCCCCAACAAGACCTGGACCATATGTGCATGCTACTGCATCTATATCTTCAAAATCTATGTCTGCTTGTTGTAGTGCTTGTTTTGTTACATTTGATATTGCTTCTACATGATTTCTAGATGCTATTTCTGGTACTACTCCACCAAATTTCTTATGTATTGGTATTTGTGAACTTATAACATTAGAAAGAACTTCTCTACCGTTTTTTACTATCGATACAGAAGTTTCATCACAACTTGATTCTATTGCTAGTATTATTATATCTTTCATTTTTTTATATTCCATTTCTTATATATTTATTCCAAATAGCAGTGCTACTAACTTAAATATTCCAACTTGTATTACATCTATTATAGGTGAGATAAGTATTCCTGCAAGACCTGTAATCCATAATATTAAAAATACTATGTAAAATATATGCTCATATTTATCTAACCATGCCTTTACATTATAAGACATGAAATTTCTAAATATTTTGCTTCCATCAAGTGGTGGAAGTGGTATTAGATTAAATACTCCAAGTCCTATATTTACAAGTACTGTTGCTTGTATTATTGTAAGTATTATTGTTCCTGTATTACTTATTATAAATGCTACATTTGCAAACTTATATATTGCAAAATATAGTATAGTAAATATTATTGCTAATATAAAATTCATTATTGGTCCTGCAACAGATACTATTGCTTCTCCTGCAGATATAGATATTTTTCTATCAAAATTTCGCGGATTTATTTGAACTGGTTTTCCCCAACCAAAATGTACGAATATCAATAGCGCCAATCCCATAGGATCTATATGACTTAATGGATTTAGGTTTAATCTTCCTTGCATTTTTGGGGTATCATCTCCCAATTTATATGCTGTAATTGCATGTGCAAATTCGTGAAATGTTATTGCTATTATTACTCCTGGTAAAGTAAGTAATAAACCTAATAAGTAATCTGCACTCATTCTCATCAAGCTAAATACAGCAAAAATTGCAAGTAATACATATATCATTCTTTTATCATAATTAAATGAAAACATCCACATTTCTCCTTCTTGGTAATTAATTATATTCATACTATATCACGTTTTAACATATTTTTCAATTATTATGTGTTTTTTATTTTCTATGTTACTTCTATAGTTACAGTTCACAGCATATATAATAAAATCCGCTACGGCTAAGTAATATATTTTATTTTTTCATTTCGCCCTCCAAGCTCACGGGTATTCCCCCGCCTCAATGGGCTGTCGGGTCTTCATTACAAAATAAAATATATTACTTAGTCTTCGCTACTTACTGCTATTGTCTGTGAATAGTAACTTCTAATAATTTTAATTAACTGTCATAATCATATAGACTAGCTATTTATCAATTCTTGTATATGTCTTTGTAAAATTTGATTGCTTATTTTACCTGTATATGCTTTCACAATTTTTCCCTCTTTATTTATAAAGAGCGTTTGAGGAATTGAATATAGATTGTAGGTATTTGATGCACTATATAGGGCATCAAAATATAAAGGAAATTCGTATTTTTCTTTTTTCACAAAAGTTTTTACATTTTCTACTGTATCATTGTATTCATCTGTTAAATTGACCATTAGAAATTGTATATCATTGCTATATTTTTTATATGCTTCATCAAATTCAGGTAATTCACTTTTACAAGGTCCACACCATGTTGCCCAAAAGTTTACAACTATTGGCTTTCCAAAAAAGTCTGATAATTTCACTTTGTTTCCATCTATATTTATTACTTCAAAATCTTGTGCCTTTTTTAAATTGTTTTGATATTCAGTCTTATTTTCACTAGTTATTTGTTCTGGTGTAAAATTTTTGTTTAAAAAATTATACCCTATAGTTGCTATTAATATTATTAATATAAACACTACAACAAATATTATAATTTTTAAATATTTTTTCACACTAATCACCTCAAATAAAAGAATATAATAAATTATTCATTACTCCTAATGCTATTGTTATTCCTATAATTATTAAAAATATACCACATATATTGTTAATAATTTTATAATGATTTTTTATAAATTCAAATACTGAATTTAACTTTTTTATTAAAACTGCTGAAGCTATTATAGGAATTCCCAAGCCTAATGAATAAACAAATAATAAAGTTATTCCTTTTAATATAGTTCCTGAAACAGATGCCATCATTAAAGCTGAACCTAAAAATGCTCCTACACATGGTGTTAAGTTTATTGCAAATATTATTCCAAATAAAAAGGCTGAAAATATTCCTACTATTTGCTTATTTTGCTTTTTCTTTCCTTTAAAAAGATTTATATTTATAAATTCTAAATAATTTAACCCACATAATATAACTATTATGCCACAAACAATATTAACTATGGTTTTATAGTTTTTTAATAGTCCTCCTATTGTTCCTGCAAAAATTCCTAATATACAAAAGACTACTGTAAATCCTATTACAAATGCTATTGAATTTATAACAGTATTATTCTTTTTATTTGCATCACCTGTAAAATATGTTATATAAATTGGAATCATTGGTAACATACATGGTGATATGAAAGATATTAATCCTTCTAAAAAAGTAATTAGATATACCAAAAGTACCTTTCTCCTTTCAATTTTTGTATTTATCTTCTAAAATCATCCTACCACCTTAATTAAATTTTCTTGTACAATGTTAAAACGCTATTTTATACTACTTGATTGAATTTATTAAAACTTATTAAACTTTAATAAGCTAATCAACTTCCTTTAATACTTGTTCTATTGTTGATGTGTAACTTTGTAATTTTTCATCAAGTCTTTTTTGACATTTTTCAAATACTTGTACTAATTTTCCTAAACTTTCTGAAGTTTGAGCCTCATATAAAGCTTCTCTATATTCTTTATTATACTCGTCATCAATAGTGATTAGATCAATTTTATTTTCTATACATTGTCTAAGTATAATGAATCTTCCTATTCTTCCATTTCCATCTTGAAAAGGATGTATATGTTCAAATTTTTGATGAAAATCAGCTATATCCTCAATACTTGTTATCTTAGTTTTTAATAAAATTTTAATTAATTCTTCAACCTCATATGGTTGTGCTAATTCAATGTTTACATTTCTTAATTTATTTGGAATTTTTTTGTATACTCCTACAAATCCATACTTTTCATCACTGGTATTTTTCTTTAAAATTGAATGATATTCTCTTAGTAATCTATCTGTTAATTTCTCATTTAAAGTTTCTATCACAAAATCAAATAATTCTAATGAATTAATGGTCTCTTGTACATCATTAATCGAATGCTCACCCACTACCATTTTTTCTTCTAAAAGAATATTTAATTGTTTAATATTAAATGTACTCCCTTCTAATTTATTTGAATGATATAAATACTCTATCTTAATGTCATCATATATGGAATTTTTTATTTTTGATAATCTTTGCATAGCATTAATAGGTATTTTCATATGTTTTTCCTCCATTCATCTTTTTACTTTTGAAATTTTTATTAAGTTTGCTGTAACCTGCTTTACTACCATTATTTCTTGCATTTTTCAGTATTCAAAAACTGCTATTTTAATGCTACCCAATTGAATTTATTAAAATTCATTAAATCTTTTTAATCTTATTGTTTATTTAATTTTTTATAAGCTACTGTTAATATCTCTTTATACTTTCCTTCAATAACCTTTTTGTAAAATTCTTTTCTTATATCTGAAATTATATCAATTCCATCTACTAATTTATGAATTGCATTTAAATTAATTTTATCATA
>CAOKHI010000022.1 GCA_948468275.1 uncultured Clostridium sp.
ATCTATTTCTATTTGTGTTACCTTTACTACTTTGGGAGCTGATATATTTCCTACTAAATCTCTTGCCCATAAATAGTATGTTCCATTTTGGTCTACTGTGAATTCCCCATTTGGTACAAATTTACTTAAACTTGGTGCTGTATTTTCTCTTGTTATTGCATATCCTGTTACTCCTGAACCAATTTCTCCATTTAGAGCTTCACATCTATCATGTGCTGTTACTGTTATGCTAATTTTTTTGTTGTTATCTATCAAACGTTGTGATACATTATTTTCTATTGTTGGTGGAGTTCCATCTATTTTTGCTATTTGTACTAATTGAGTAGTAATATTTCCTAAATTATCTTTAATATATACTGCTCCTGTTACAGGTTTGCTATATACATTTCCTGTAAATCTATATGTCCTAGAAAACACACCATTTGAATAATCTGCTACTTTAAGATCTGATTGATTATTAAATCCAATTAATACTGCTCCTCTTCCTGTAGTTCCTATTCCTGAATCTGTTGCAGTAAACGTTATATCCTTATATCGTGCCCACCCATTTGTAAAATCTCTATTATTAGTCATTTGTGGTGGTTTTCCATCTACTTTAGAAACTGTAATTTTTTTTATTGTTTCATTTCCAGTTTTATCTTTTACATATACATTGAAAATTGTTGGAATTGAAGCTTCTATATGTGGTATGAATGAAAATGAATATGTTCCATTTGTTACATTTGCATAACTATATGGATATACTACATTGCCATTATTATCTGTCATTTTTACATATACACCATCTGAATATGCTTCATTACCTGTAACTGTAAATCTCATAGATGTTGTCCAATTATTTGCTGTTGTTACTTGTGTTTGTTGTACACTATTAATTGTTGGTGCTACATTATCTGGACTTATTAGTACATATCGACCATGAAATAATGATTTATTTCCACCATATTCAAAATACATTCTTGCTTGTAAATTCATTTGTAATTGATATGGATATGATGTAATTTTACAAGTATATTTTAAGCTGTATGTTCCATCATTATTATTTGTAAATGTAGATGATGTAACATCAAATCCTCCTGAACTTGAAAATGAATGTACACTTATTACTGAAATAGGAGTTGTTGGACGTACTGTATATGTTACATATGCAGTACGTCTATCTGATGAATATGTGACATTTGTTTGATAACTACTAATTATTTCTGTATTACATAATGTACATTTTCCACCTGTTGTAATTTCATGATTTACAAAATGATTTTTCGCATCATATGTATGTCCACATACAACACATGTTCCTAAATTATTACATGTTATTTGTGTTCCATCTGACTTTGTGCATCTACTATAATCTACCCACCAAGCACATCCTTCTACTTGACAAGTTGTATGATGTTGCCAGCCTTGATCTGTCCATTCATATTTTGTTCCTACTACATGTTTATCTCTAAATTGTTTCGAATATCCACACCCTGAACAAAATGTTGTAGCTATATTACCCTCATGACAATGTGGTTTGTCTGTTGCCCAATTTGTTGTTAGATTGTGATTTGCCCTATTTCTTTCACTTGGACACAAAACACATTTTTGCCAATGTTGGTTTGCATCATATTTATCCTCATAAATATGAGTATGACTAGCATCTGTTCCTGTAACAAGTCCTGTTAAGTCAATCTCATCTACACTTGCAATTGTAGTACTTTTTTCAATTTGACTTGTTATTGCTAGCGAAATTGTTGAAATTGGCAAATATGTTGTTAATATTAATGCTATTAAAAAGCATACAACTACTTTTTTCATAATTGTTCCCTTCTTTAAATAATATATTTATAATAATTATATTATCTGTGTTTTTGTTAGTAAATAGTAGTTTTTTCCAAATTTTCTTATTATTTGTTTATTTATTACGGAAATCTGTATCATGCTCCATTTTGTATTTCAATTACATTTTTGTAATTTTTATGACATTTTTACTTATTTTTCTTTGTAGTTCTTACGTATATAGTAATTTAAGTTTGTATACCTATAAAAAGAAAAGTCCAATATTTGAACTTTTCTTTTATCTATTTATGCATATATTAAATTACATATTTTTTTATTAATGCTATTCCTCCTGCTAATGTTATTAATGATATTATTCCAATCCCTAAATACATTCTTACTTCTCCTGTTTTTACTGATAATATTACCGGTGCATCATCTATGTCGTCTTCTCCTGGCTTTTTGTTGTTTGGAGTAGAATCTATATCTGGTGTATCACTGTCGTTGTAGTCTTTGCTTATTTCTGCTATATTTACTTTTAATCCTAAATTATTTTCGTGGTTTTCCCATGTTAGTAATATATCTACTGTTGCACTTTGTCCTGGTTTTAATAATGTATTTTCTAATTGTGTTGTTACGACCTCTTTTTCATTTAATGCTTTCCATTTTGGATTGTCTTTTGCTACAAATTTTAGTCCATCTGGTATGTAGTCTTTTACTTCTTTTGCATATCCCTCTATTTGTCCTTCATTTGTTACTTTTATTTTGTATCCAAATTTTACTGTTACTTTGTTTAATTTTTTATCTTTCAAATCTACTTTTACTACTGGTTCTGGATTTTCATCTCCTGTGTGTCCTGTATTTGTTGTTGTAGTTTTTCCATCTTCTATTACTATTACTGTACTTACCCATTTTTTTAGTGCAAGATCAAAATATTTTACTTTTACTTTTTCTATATCTATATCATCTTCATCTGGATCGTCATTTCCTGGTGTTGAGTCTATGTCGTCTACGGGGTCATTATTTTTGTCTGCATCTTCTGATATCTCTGCTATGTTTATAATTATTCTATCTGATGTATTTGGCTCTACTACTTTAAATGCTACTTTTACATCTTTGTAGTCTGGATTTTTATCTGTTATTCCTGCTTGTTTGTTATATGCTTTTATTAAATTTTGTCCTTCTTGTTTTTCTTGCTCTTTTGATAGATAATCTGTTGTTATTTTTGTAGCTTTTGTTACATCTGTTGTTTGTTTTCCTTCTTTGTCTAACATTATCCATCTGTATTGTTTGTTTGTTTCATGTTGTGGTAAATACTCTAAGCCTTGTGGTAGATTGTCTGTTATTTCTTTTGCATATCCATCCATTTTTCCTTCATTGTATATTCTTAATGTATATGTTACTATGTCTTTTTGTACTACTTCCACTGGCTCTTTTGTATGTGTATATTTAATGTTTCCTTTTTCGTCTTGGCTTAATTGTGGATTTCTGTTATTTATGTCTAAATTATTTACTTTTGTTATAAATTTTCTTAGTGCTAAGTCAAAATATACTAATTTTACATGTTCTTCATCTATATCGTCTTCCCCTGGTTTGTTGTTTCCTGGTGTTGAGTCTATGTCGTCTACTGGGTCATCATTTTGGTCTGCATCTTCTGATATTTCTGCTATGTTTGTTAGTATTTTGTCTGATGTGTTTGGCTCTATTACTTTGAATGCCACTTTTACATCTTTATAATCTGGATTATTGTTTGTTATTCCTGTTTGTTTATTAAATGCTTTTATTAAATTTTGTCCTTCTTGCTTTTCTTGTTCTTTTGATAGATAATCTGTTGTTATTTTTGTAGCTTTTTTTACATCTGTTGTTTGTTTTCCTTTTTCATCTATCATTATCCATCTATATTGTTTATTAGTTTCATGTTGTGGTAAATATTCTAATCCTTCTGGTAGGTTGTCTGTTATTTCTTTTGCATATCCATCTATATCGCCTTCATTAAATATTCTTAATGTATATGTTACTATATTATTTGTTTGTACTTCTACTGGTTGTTTTGTATGTGTATATTTGATATTTCCTTTTTCATCTAGACTTAAATTTGGTATTCTGTTTGTTATATTTTTATTATCTACTTTAGTTATAAATTTTCGTAAGGCTAAATCAAATATTTGTACTTTTACTTTTTCAAAATCGTCATCGTCTTGTTGTCCTGGTATGTATTCAATTTTTTTACTTATTTCGTCATTTTTATAGTTTGGTAAATTCTCGTCTGATGGAAGATTTACATTATTTTCTTTAGAATCTCTATCTATTTTGTTTTTACCATATTTATCTGTAAATCCTGTTATGTCTGCAATGTTTGTTATGTTTTTATTTGCTATTGCTGTATTTTTTACCTTACATTTTACTTTTACATCTTTATAACTTAATGTTTTTCCATCAAATGCTTTTAATAAATTGTCTGTATCTATATCTTTTGATAAATGATTTGTTTTTATTGTTCTTAATTTACTATCCTTTTCGTCATATATCCATCCATTTGCTATATTTTCTTCATCATCTGGTAAAAATTCTAAATGTTCTGGTAAATGGTCTGTTATTTCACTTACATATCCATCTACTTCTCCTTCATTGTATACTCTTATTGTATATGTAACTATATCTCCTATTTTTACTGATAAAGGTTCTTTTGGATGATTGTAAATTGCTGTTGTACTTTTGTTTGATGCAAGGTTTGATATATCTACTTTTGGCGCTCTATTTATTTGTGGTGCTATATTATTTACTGCTGATATAAATTTTCTTAAAGCTAAGTCCATTTGCTTTGGTTCTGGTATTTGAACTTGTGCTCCTCCTATAAATGGTTGTGTTACTTTTTCTACTAATACCACAGGTTGTTCTTGTAAGTATGTTGATGCACTTGTTGTATAATATGTTGCATCTTTTTTATTAAATGATCCTTTTATGCTAAAGTTTACTGTTTTTATATTTGTAGTTTCTGGTAATGAAATATAAAATTCTTGACCTATTACATCTTGTATTTTTCCGCTTGATACTTCTTGTTTATTTGCATTTAATAATTTGTTTTCACCTGTTAGTGCTATTTCTTTTCCATTTTCATCTATAAATTTTAATTCCGATATATTATATTGTCTATCTTTATCTACTACAATTTTTAGAGGTCCTACTATGTATTTTTCCCCTTCTTGAACTATTTTAAAGTTACCTGCTTGTAATGATATTGGTGAAGTTTGATCTTGTGGTTCATAATTTGGATCTGCATTTTCTATTAAGTATTTATATAAATCTTCTGCTTGATATTGACGTTTTTGTCCTACTCTGTTATTTTCAAAAGGATCATTATATAAATCTGCAAAACTTTTGTATCCTCCATCTATTCCTGAGTTATTGTTAAACATTAGTATTGGTAGTTCTTCACTATTATAGTTTGAATCTTTTGAATTTGTAAAATACCATAGAGCTAATTGTTGTACTACTTCTATGTCTGAGTCTGTTAATAAAACTCCATCTTGATACTGTGTTATTCCTGCTGCTTCTAACAATGCTTGTTTTTCTTCATTTGCATTATTAGAATTTGGTAAATACATGTTGTCCATTATCCATAATATTTTATTATACGATGTTTTGTCTGTTGTAAATACATCTATTGCATTTAGTCTATCCATTACCTCTTTTTGTTGTGTTTTCATATTAAATTTTGTATCATATAATTTTCTAATATCTGTTACTGAGGTACCATTATTTACTACAAAGCCATGTTCTGCTTTTATACAATAAAATGCATTGCTGTAATTTGGTGCTGTACTAACTGTATCTGGATATGAAACTATTTTCCATATTTTCTTTACTTGTCCATTTGGGGCTATTTGATATGCGCCTTTATCTTGTCTTATGTTTGTTATACCTAGTATATAGCTTGAGTCTGCTGCATATGTTGGTATATTACATATAGCAAATATAGACATTATAGCTATTACTATTGCTTTTATTAATGTTTTTAATTTCATAATTACATTACCTTCCTTTTTAAATGTCTTTATTATTTATATTTTGCTACACTACTTTTTAGTACAAGTAGTTGTTTTTCTTATATTATTACATATATTATTTTTGCATACTCCTTACGGATATTTACCTTTACAATTTTCTTAAAAGAAAAACTCAAAACATATTACAATTATATTACATTTTCGTTACATTTTCAACTAATTATGTAAAATTTTTAAAATTTGTTTAACCCATAGTTACAATTCACAGACAATAGCAGTAAGTAGCGAAGACTAAGTAATATATTTTATTTTGTAATGAAGACCCGACAGCCCATTGAGGCGGGGGAATACCCGTGAGCTTGGAGGGCGAAATGAAAAAATAAAATATATTACTTAGCCGTAGCGGATTTTATTATATATGCTGTGAACTGTAACAACCCCTAAGATAAAGTACCTAAATACAGTTATTTATTATTTAACCATTTCATTTGACATATAATACAAAAAATAGAAGTGTAGTAGTAATACACTTCTATCAAGTTCTTGTTATATTTTGAATGCAATTTGTTTTAGTTAAATTTTGAATTTTACTTGTTTTTGATGTGTGTCAAAAAGCCCCGTCCCTATTGACACAAAAATTTTATATTATATATTTTTTTATTAATATTACGCCAACTGCTGTTATTAGTAGTATGGTTGTTGTTAGTACTATGTATAATCTTGCTTGTCCTGTTTTTACTGATAGTAGTACAGGGGCATCATCTATGTCATCTTCTCCTGGTTTTTTGTTGTTTGGTGTTGAGTCTATGTCTGGTGTATCACTGTCATTATAGTGTTGGCTTATTTCTGCTATGTTTACTTTTTGCCCTAGATTGTTTTCACTATTTTCCCATGTTAGTAATATATCTACTGTTGCACTTTCTCCTGGTTTTAGTAATGTGTTTTGTAGTTGCTGTGTTACTACTTCTTTTTCATTTATCATTGCCCATTTCGGATTGTCTTCTTGTACAAATTTTAATCCATCTGGTATGTAGTCTTTTACTTCTTTTGCATATCCTTCTATTTGGCCTTCGTTTGTTACTTTTATTTTGTATCCAAATTTTACTGTTACTTTATTTAGTTGTTTTGATTTTAAATCTACTTTTACTACTGGTTCTGGGTTTTCATCTCCTGTATGGCCTGTATTTGTTGTTATTTGTTTTCCATCTTCTATTATTATTACATTGCTTACCCATTTTTTTAGTGCAAGATCAAAGTATTTTACTTTTACTTTTTCTATGTCTATGTCATCTTCATCTGGTTTTTCATTTCCTGGTGTTGAGTCTACATCATCTACTGGTTTGTCTTCTTTGTCAGAATCTTCTGATATTTCTGCTGTGTTTATTATTATTCTATCTGATGTGTTTGGTTCTATTACTTTAAATGCTACTTTTACATCTTTGTAGTCTGGATTTTTGTCTGTTATTCCTGCTTTTTTATCAAATGCTTTTATTAGGTTTTGTCCTTCTTCTTTTTCTTGTTCTTTTGATAGATAGTCTGTTGTTATTTTTGTAGCTTTTGTTATATCTGTTGTTTTATTTCCTTCTTTATCTATCATTATCCATCTGTAGTTTTGGTTTGTTTCATGCTCTGGTAAAAATTCTAAGCCTTCTGGTATATTATCTGTTACTTCTTTGGCATAGCCATCTATTTTTCCTTCGTTGTATATTCTTAATGTGTATGTTACTATATCTTTTTGTTCTACTTGTACAGGTTCTTTTGTATGTGTGTATTTTATGTTTCCTTTTTCATCTAGGCTTAAATTTGGTACTCTGTTGTTTATGTCTAAATTATTTACTTTTGTTATGAATTTTCTTAGTGCTAAATCAAAGTATATTAGTTTTACATGTTCTTCATCTATATCATCTTCGTTTGGTTCATTGTTGTCTGGTGTTGAGTCTATATCATCTACTGGTTTTCCTTCTTTGTCTGAATCTTCAGATATTTCTGCTGTGTTTGTTAGAATTCTATCTGATGTATTTGGCTCTACTACTTTAAATGCTACTTTTACATCTTTATAGTCTGGATTATCTTGTGTTATTCCCGCTTCTTTGTTGTATGCTTTTATTAGGTTTTGTCCTTCTTCTTTTTCTTGCTCTTTTGATAGATAGTCTGTTGTTATTTTTGTAGCTTTTGTTATATCTGTTGTTTTATTTCCTTCTTTATCTAACATTATCCATCTATAGTTTTTATTTGTTTCATGTTCTGGTAAAAATTGTAGTCCTTGTGGTAAATTGTCTGTTATTTCTTTTGCATATCCATCTGTATCACCTTCATTAAATATTCGTAATGTATATGTTACTATATTATTTGTTTGTACTAATACAGGTTCTTTTGTATGTGTATATTTGATGTTTCCTTTTTCATCTATACTTAAATTTGGTATTCTGTTTGTTACATCTTTGTTATCTACTTTTGTTATAAATTTCCTTAGTGCTAAATCAAATACTTGTATATTTACTTTTTCAAAATCATCATCATCTTCTTGTCCTGGTATGTATTTATCACCTTTGTTTATTTCTTCATCTTTATAATTTGGTAATTCTTCATCTGATGGTAATTCTACATTTTTTTCGTTAGAATCTCTATCTGGTACTTTATTTCCAGCCTCATCTGTATATTCTGTTATATCAGCTATATTTGTTATGTCTTGGTTTGATATTGCTGTATTTTTTATTCTACATTTTACTTTTACATCTTTATAGCTTAATGTTGTTCCATCAAATGCTTTTAACATATTATCTATATCTACTTCTTTTGATAGATGATTTGTTTTGATTGTTCTTAATGTACTATCATTTTCATCATACATCCACCCATTTGCTATGTTTTGCTCATCTTCTGGTAAGAACTCTAAGTATTCTGGTAAGTGGTCTGTTATTTGGCTTGCATATCCATCTATTTGTCCTTCATTATATACTCTTATTGTATATGTAACTATATCCCCTACTCGTACTGTTAGTGGTACTTTTGTGTGATTATATATTGCTGTTGTACTTGTACCTGCTTGTAGTTTTGATATATCTACTACTGGTTCTCTATTTGTTTTTGGAGGTATGTCATTTACCTCTGATATGAATTTTCTTAATGATAAGTCAAAATATGCTTTTGGTATTACTATTGGTTCAAAATCGTCATCATCTTGTTGTCCTGGTACGTAATCTCCTTCTTTTCCATTTCCTGTATATGAATTGTTTTTCTTATCACTTGGAAAGTTTTGTATTTGCGAATCTCTGTCTACATCTTTTTCTATATTACTTTGGGCATCAAAGTATTTTGTTATTTCTGCTATGTTTACTAGTCGTGTATCTGTTGTACTTGCTTTAGCTGTTATTCTACATCTTATTGTAAATCCTTCATATTCTAAGTTTCCACTACTAAATTTGTTTAATACTGTTTTTCCTGTGTTTGTTATTGTTACTGTTGTTGTTCCATTACTATTTTTTGTAGCTACTGCTTTATATTTGTCTTGTGGTGATACTAGTTCTACAAACTCTATTCCTGCTGGTAAGTAATCTTTTATCTCGGCTGCATATGCATTTCTTTGGCCTTCATTAAATACATTTATAGTATACTCTATAATAGAACCTGTTGTTGTTTCTAAATCATTTTTTGGATGATTATATGTTGCTGTTGTGCTTGTACCTGCTTCTAATTTTGATATATCTACTTGTGGTAGTCTATTTACACTAGGTGCTTGCCCATTTATTTTTGTTATTGATTTTCTTAATGCTAAATCTAATTCTTTCTTTACTACTACTATTGGTTCAAAATCATCATCATCTTGTTGTCCTGGTATATAATCTCCTTCTTTTCCGTTTCCTGTGTAAGTATTATTTTTTTTGTTGTCTGGGAAGTTTTCTATTTGTGAATCTCTATCTATATCTTTTTCTATATTACTTTGGGCATCAAAATATTTTGTTATTTCTGCTATGTTTACTAATCGTACATTTTCTTTTTCTGGATCTAATGTTATTTTACATCTTATTGTAAATGCTTCATGCTCTAGGTTTCCATTACTAAATTTATTTAATACTGTTTTTCCTGTGTTTGTTATTGTTAATGTACTTGTACCATCTTGATGTTTTTCTTCTGCTACTGTATATTTGTCTTTTGGTGATACTAGTTCTACAAATTCTATTCCTGCTGGTAAGTAATCTTTTATCTCGGCTGCATATGCATTTCTTTGGCCTTCATTAAATACATTTATAGTATACTCTATAATAGAACCTGTTGTTGTTTCTAAATCATTTTTTGGATGATTATATGTTGCTGTTGTGCTTGTACCTGCTTCTAATTTTGATATATCTACTTGTGGTAGTCTATTTACACTAGGTGCTTGCCCATTTATTTTTGTTATTGATTTTCTTAATGCTAAATCTAATTCTTTCTTTACTACTACTATTGGTTCAAAATCATCATCATCTTGTTGTCCTGGTATATAATCTCCTTCTTTTCCGTTTCCTGTGTAAGTATTATTTTTTTTGTTGTCTGGGAAGTTTTCTATTTGTGAATCTCTATCTATATCTTTTTCTATATTACTTTGGGCATCAAAATATTTTGTTATTTCTGCTATGTTTACTAATCGTACATTTTCTTTTTCTGGATCTAATGTTATTTTACATCTTATTGTAAATGCTTCATGCTCTAGGTTTCCATTACTAAATTTATTTAATACTGTTTTTCCTGTGTTTGTTATTGTTAATGTACTTGTACCATCTTGATGTTTTTCTTCTGTTACTGCATATTTGTCTTTTGGTGATACTAGTTCTACAAATTCTATTCCTGTTGGTAAATAATCTTTTATCTCGGCTGCATATGCATCTTTTTCTCCTTCGTTACATACATTTATAGTATATTCTATGAATGAACCTGTTGTTGTTTCTAAATCATTTTTTGGATGATTATATGTTGCTGTTGTGCTTGTACCTGCTTGTAATTTTGATATATCTACTTGTGGTAGTCTATTTATAGCAGGTGCTTGGCCATTTATTTTTGTTATTGATTTTCGTAATGCTAAATCTAGTTCTTTTGGCTCTGGTATTGATACTTGTGCTCCTCCTATTATTGGTTGTGTTAATTTTTCTACTAATACTACTGGTTGTTCTTGTAAATATGTTGCTTCACTTGTTGTATAGTATGTTGCTTCTGTTTTATTAAATGAACCATTTAAGCTAAAATTTACTTGTTTTATGTTTGTTGTTATTGGTAATGATATATAGAAATCTTGTCCTATTACATCTTGTATATTTCCGCTTGTTACTACTTGTTTATTTTGATTTAATAACTTGTTTTCTCCTGTTAGTGTTATTTGTGTTCCATTTTCATCTTTAAATTTTAATTGTGTTATGTCATATTGTCTATCAGGTTGTATTGTTATATTTAAAGGTCCTATTATATATCTTTCTCCTTCTTGTACTGCTTTAAAGTTACCTGTTTGTAATGAAATAGGTGATGTTTGGTCTTGTGGTGTATAGTTTGAATTTTCATTTGCCCCATTTATTAGATACTCATATAAATAACCTGCTTGTTCTTGTCTTATTGTTCCTGTATATACATTTTCAAATGAATCATCATATAAATTTGCTAAAGAGTCATAATTTTCATCTCTTCCACTATTATTGTTAAAAAATAAAGCAGGTAACTGTGTGCTATTATAATTTGCATCATTTGGATTTGTGAAATACCATATTACTAGTTGTTGTACTGCTTCTATATCTGAATCAGTTAATAATGAGCCTTCTTCATATCCATTTTCTCCTATAATTTCTGCATCTTCTAATAATTGTGTTTTTGTTTGCTCTGCACCTAATGTTCCTGGTAAATACATATGGTCTATAATCCATAATAATTTATTATATGTAGCTTGGCTATTGTTAAATACATTTACAGCATTTAGTCTTGTTAATACTTCATCTTTTTGAGTTTTCATATTAAGTTTTGTATTATATATTTTTTTACTTCCTGATAATGATGTGTTATTGTTTGCTGAAAATCCTAAATCTGCCTTCAAACAATAAAATCTATTTGCGTAATTTGGAGTTGAGCTTTCCATACTAGGATATGATACAATCTTCCATACCTTTTTTGCTTGACCATTTGGAGATATTTGATACGCTCCTTTGTCTTCTCTTATATTAGTTGCACCTAATATATAGCTTTGATCTGCAGAATATATTTTGACTTGAGCTATAGTCAAAATAAAAATTATTGTTATAATTAGTGTTCCTATAAATTTTTTTAGTTTCATATCCCTTTACCTTCCTTATAAAAATATTTATAACTATTTTAATTTTACTACATTGAGTTTGTAAGTCAATAGCAGTTTTTTCCTATAATAAAAAGCACTTTCTTATTTGTAAAAAAGTGCTTTACGGATACTTAATTTTCTAATTCTATATACATATATATGTATTTTATTACATTTTTATAACATTTTTGTCTTATTTTTTGTATTTTCATTATGTATTTCCACAAAACCTAAGTATGCGTAAGTATTTTTTAATTTTATGTTGTAATATATTGCTTATAGTAGATCTTCTATACATTTGCTAACTTCATTGATAATAATTTAGAAATTCCGTTTTCTTCCATTGTAATTCCATATACTGTATCTGCTGCTTCCATTGTTCCTTTTCTGTGTGTTATTACCAAAAATTGTGTTTGATTTGTAAATTTCTTTATATATTCTGCAAATCTATATACATTTACATCATCTAATGCTGCTTCTATTTCATCTAGTACACAAAATGGGGATGGATTTATTTTTAGTATAGCAAATAGTAGAGCTATTGCTGTAAAAGCTTTTTCGCCTCCTGATAGTAATGTCATATTTTGTAGTTTTTTGCCTGGTGGTTGTATTTGTATTTCTATTCCACATTCTAGTATATTTGTTTCATCTGTTAATATTAACTCTGCTTTTCCTCCACCAAATAGTTCTTTAAAGACATCTCCAAAGTTTTTATTTATTATTGCAAATTGATTTTTGAATTGTTCTTTCATTGTATTTGTCATATCTTGTATTACTTTTCTTAATTTTGCTATACCACTTTCTAAATCTAATCTTTGTTCACACATAAAATCATATCTTTGTTTTGTTTGTTTGTATTCTTCTATTGAATCTATGTTTATGCTTCCTAAGTCCCTAATATTATTTCGTAAAGTATTTACTTGTTTTGTAGTATATTGTATATCTTTTGGTTTTTCATATTCTGTAATATTATTTGGTGTAACTTCATATTCTTCCCACATTTTATTTATAACATCTTCTAAGTCTTGCTTTGTTTTTGTTTTCTTTACATCTATTTTTACTATTTGTGCTTTTAAGTCTTCTATTACATTAAATTGATTTGCAATTTCTTCTTCTGTTTTAGATAATTTATCATTTTTTTGTATTCTTTCATTTTTTAATTTTTCAACTTTTTCTCCACTGTCATTTACACTATTTTTTATTTTATCTATTTGATTATTTAAGTCTATAATAGATTTTTGTAGCTCTTCATTATCTTTTTGTATATTTTCCATCTGCTGATTTTTATTTTTTATAGATATATTACAGTTTTCTATATCTTGCTCTATTCTTTGTACTATTTCATCAATAGACATTTCGCTTTCATCAAATGATGATACAGATATTTTTAAATTTGTTATATCTAATTTTAAATCATCTATATATTTTTGGCTATCTTTATTTACACTTGCATATTGTTCTATTTGTTCATTTGTTTCTTGTATGCTTTTAGTTAATTCTTCTACATCTTTTATTGCTAATTCTTTTTGTTTTTGTATTTCTTCTTTTTGCTTTTTTATTTCTTCTGCTTCATTTTTTAATTTTTGTAATCTTGCTTCTAATTTTGAAACATTTTCTTCTACTAAAATAAGCTTTTGTTTATCTGTTGCATATTCTATGTCTATCTCTTGAAGACTTCTTTCTAAAGTTTCTACTTCTTGTAATACACTTTCTATACTTTCTTCATATTCTTGTTTTTGTTTTGTTTCTTTTTCTATTTTTTTATTTATTTCTTTTACATTTTGTTCTAATTCTTCTATTTCTCTTGCTCTTCCTAATATATTTACTGTTTTTGTTGCAACAGATCCTCCTGTAATTCCACCAGATGGATTTATTACATCTCCAGATAATGTTACTATTTTGAATGAATAATTATTTTGTTTTGCAAGTTGTATCGCATTTTCAATTTTATCTACTATTACTGTTCTTCCTAACAAACTTGTTACTATTCCTTCATATTTTTTGTCAGTTGTTATTAAGTCTACTGCTATACCTATTACTCCTTGTATTCCTTTTTGGTTTATTTTTTCTATCTTTTTACCTTTTACTGATGTTATAGGTAAAAATGTTGCTCTTCCTAAATTGTTTTTTCTTAAATGTTCAACTAATTTTTTAGCATCTTCTTCTGTATCTGTTACTATGTTTTGAAGTGCTCCTCCTAAGGTCATTTCTATTGCTGTTTCATACTGCTTTTCTACAGATATTAAGTTACTTAAGGCTCCATTTGTTCCTTTTGCAAGTGTCGGATTTTTTTCACAGTCTAATAGTAATGCTTTTACAGCTCTTGTATATCCTTCTTTTTCTTTTTCTGTTTCTATTAAAAATTTTAATCTTGAAGATTTCATTCTTTCTTCTGTTTGATATGCATTTATATTGTTTTCAAATTGTTTTATTTGTGCATCTGCTGTATCTTTTTTGCTTGCAATTTCTTCTAATGCTTTTGTTATTTTATTTCTTTTTGCTTCTATTTCATTAAAAGTCTTTGATATGTCTTCTTTTGTTATTCTTGTAGCATCTAGCTCTGAGATTGTTACACTTTTTTCTGAATTTATAGATGTTTCTCTTTTTTGTAAATTTTCATAGTTTGCTTCTAATGTAGTTATTATTGTATTTTTTTCATATCTTTCATCTGTATTTTTTTCTACTTGTTGTTTTTTATCTTCTATTTCTAATTCTTTTGCTCCTAATTTTTTATTTAACTCTTCTAATTGTTTTTCTTTTTCATCTAGTTCTTTTTGAAATTTTTCTTTATTGTTATATAAACTATTTTTCTTCTCTACTTTTTGTAATTTTTCTTCTTCTAATTGTGTAACTCTTTTTTTATTTTCTTCAATTTCTTTTTCATATCTTAAATAGTTTTCTTTATTATTTGCTATTCTTTCATTTGCAACATTTATATTAGAGTTTATTTTTTCTATGTTTTTTTGGCTTTCAAAGCCTAAATTTTGCATACTTTCTATTTCATTTGTAATATTATCTATACTTTTTTTAAGTTCTTCTTTTAATTCGTTTATAGAATTCATTTTTATTGTTGCTTCATCATTATGATTTTTTAAAATTTCTTCATCTATTTTTATTTGTTCTAATTTTTCCTTATATGTATCTATATTATATAAAAATAATCCTATTTCAATATTTTTTAACTCTTGTCTTAAATCTAGAAATTTTTTTGCTTTTTCTGATTGTATTTTTAATGGTTCTATATTTGTTTCTATTTCAGATAATATATCATTTATTCTTAATAAGTTTAATTTAGTATGCTCTAATTTTTTTTCTGATTCTTGTTTTCTTACTCTATATTTTACAATTCCTGCTGCTTCTTCAAAAATATGACGTCTATCTTCTGATTTATTGCTTAATATTTCATCAATTTTACCTTGTCCTATTATACTATATCCATCTTTTCCTATTCCTGTATCCATAAATAATTCTAAAATGTCTTTTAGTCTACAAGGCGCTTTATTTATAAAATAGCCAGATTCACCTGTTCTATATATTTTTCTTGTTATTGTTACTTCTGTATATTCTATTGGAAGTTTTCCATCTGCATTATCAAATATTAAAGATGCTTCAGCAAATCCTAATGATTTTCTGTTTTGAGTTCCTGCAAATATTATATCATCAGATTTTGCTCCTCTTAATGATTTCATGCTTTGTTCTCCTAGTACCCATCTTATAGCATCAGAAATATTACTTTTTCCAGACCCATTTGGTCCAATAACTGTAGTAATACCTGGCATAAATTCTAATACAGTTTTATCTGCAAATGACTTAAATCCTTGCAATTCCAATCTTTTTAAATACATAGCTACCA
Source organism: uncultured Clostridium sp. (assembly GCA_948468275.1). Classification (GTDB taxonomy): domain Bacteria; phylum Bacillota; class Clostridia; order TANB77; family CAG-508; genus RGIG8482. The sequence goes on from CAOKHI010000022.1 coordinate 15,911, forward strand.
CCTTTAATTTGTAACTTTAAATTTCACTGTATATATAATATCCTAATCCCCCAAAAATAGCAAGTTTCAAAAAACATTTTTCTCTTTATAATCTATAAAATCTTCTATTATTAATTTAAGTACTGCAAATACTGGTACTGACAAAAACATTCCTATTACTCCAAAATATGCTCCTCCTATTGTTACTGCAAATATTACTAGTAGTGGACTTATTTTTAATGAGTTTCCTACTATTTTTGGATTAATTATATTTGCATCTATTTGTTGTAATATTATTACTACTATTGAAAGTATTAGTGCTTTTCCTATTCCTCCTGTAAATATTGTTATTATTATTGTAAGTCCTATTCCTATTATTGCTCCAAAATATGGTATTAAGTTAGACAATCCTATTAATACTCCTAATAGTATTGCATATTTTATATCTAAAAATAACATGGCTATACTTGTTAGTATTCCTACTATTATTGCATCTAGTATTTGACTTGATACAAATTTAAAAAATATGCTGTTTGTGCTAGAAAAATATTTTCCTACTGTTTTATATGCTTTATTTTTTAATACTACTGATGATATTCTTTTTATAAAATTTAATATTTCTGTACGTTCTAATAATATATATACAGATACTATTATTGATACAAAAAAGTTAAATATTCCTTTTGCTACTCCTATTGCTCCTGCTACATATTGTGTTATTGCTTCTATACTTATATATTTTTGTATGTCTAGATTGTTTAACATATCTGTTAACTTTTGCATATCTATTTTTCTTATTATTGAATCTTGTGGTATATTATCTAAATTTTGTATTGTATTATTATAATATACTCCTACATTGTTTACTAAATCTGCTACACTTTGGCTTAATGTTGGTATTATAAAGTTCATTGCTAATAATATTATTAGTAGTAAAATTAAATATACTGTAAATATACTAAATCCTCTTGCTTTATTTTTTAATATTTTGAATTTTGATTTTTGATAAATTTTTTCTAATCCTTTACATGGTATGTATAATATGTATGCTATAAATATTCCTATTAAAAATGGCATTATTACATTCATTATATTATTAAACCAGGTTACTATATCTTTAAAATTGTCTAAGGTTTTATATACTGTAATTACTGCTACTGCAAATATAAACCAATATAGCCATTTGCTCCATATGTTTTTATTTTTTTCCATTTTTTCCTCCTTATATTTCTATTTCTAATCCTACAGGACAATGGTCACTTCCATATATTTCTTTAAATATATGTGCATCTTTTATTTTATCTTTTATGTCTTTTGATACTATAAAATAGTCTATTCTCCATCCTATATCTTTTTGTCTTGCTTGTCCCATATATGACCACCAACTATATGCTACTTTTTCAGGATATACATATCTAAATGAATCTACAAAATTTGCACTTAGTAGTTTAGTCATTTTATTTCTTTCTTCGTCTGTAAATCCTGCATTTCTTCTATTTGTTTTTGGATTTTTTAAGTCTATTTCTTGATGAGCTACATTTAAATCTCCACACATTATTACTGGTTTTTTTTCGTTTAGTTTAGAAAGATATTTTCGTGTTTCGTCCTCCCAAATCATCCTATAATCTAATCTTTCTAATTCTCTTTTAGAATTTGGAACATATATATTTACTAAATAAAATTTTTCAAATTCTAATGTTATTACTCTTCCTTCTGTATCATGTTCTTTTTTTCCTATTCCATACATTGCTTTTATTGGTTCTTTTTTGGTAAATATTGCTGTACCAGAATATCCTTTTTTTTCTGCACTATTCCAAAATTGTTTATAGCCTTTTAAATTAAAATCTTCTATTTGCCCTTCTTGCATTTTTGTTTCTTGAATACAAAATATATCTGCATCTATTTCATAAAAAAAGTCTTCAAATCCTTTTTTTAATACTGCTCTTAATCCATTTACATTCCATGAAATTATTTTCATATTTATTCTCCTTTTGACATTTTATGTTTAATAATATATAATGTTTTTCTCTAAAATGCAAGTAAATTATATTTTTTAATACAAATATTGGTAAATATAAAGAGTCTAGTTTTAGATTTAAAACTTAGACTCTTTATGTTTATTAGTTTGCTACTTGTTGATTTTGTTCTTTTTCAAATACTTCTTCTACTCTTCTTAATCCTGATGTATTTAGTATTAGTTCATGATTTTTAATAATTTCTTTTGCATCATTGTATTTTGATGCTTCATAACAATTTATAACTGTTATTGTTTTATTTTTTAACTCTTTGTGGTTTTTGTTTATGAATTTATTTATATTTGTATTTATTATATTTATGTGTTCACTTTTTCCATTTACTATTATTTCTATGCTATTTTTAAATTTTATTTTTTCTTTCAAATATTGTTCTATATTATCATATTTATACATTTTATTGCTTGTCCAATTTATTGATAATATTTTTGATTTTGTTTCTTCTTTTAAGTTCATTCTTGATATTAATTCTTCTACTCTTTCTTGTATTCCATTTTCTAATATAGTTAGTATTTGTGTATCTTTTGTTATATTTTCATTAATATGTGGTAACATCATTGTTGTTAAATGCCATTCATTTACATAGAAACTACATACTTTTTTTATGATTTTTTCTTTATTCTCCATGTTTTTACCCACCCTTTTTTCTTTTCTTACGTTACTGGTAAATTTTAACATTATTACAAATATATGTCAATACTGTTTCAAAATAAATACAAAAAAATTTTTCTTTTTTTATTATTTTTGCATAGTAATGTATATTTTTAAATTTTTGGTTAATACTTTTTTTATAGAGATATTTTAACAAATGTGTATTATTTTTAAAGTGGAGGTTTATTATGAGAACTTTATTAAATATTATATGTAGTAAAAAAGTAAAATATTACATTTTATTATTATTTTTACTATTTTTATATATAACTGTATCTGCTGTTTCTTATGTAAATGCTGTTTCTTATGATTTAGCAAATAGTGTTTTTAGGCTTCACGTTATTGCAAATAGTGACTCTAAAGAAGATCAAGATCTAAAATATATTGTTCGTGATAATGTTTTACAATATATGAATTCAATTTGTAAAGATGCATGTTCTAAACAAGATGCTATAAATATTGCAAACGAGCATTTAGACGATTTTCGTGACATTGCTACTAAAACTATAAAAGATAATGGATATAATTATGATGTTACAGTTGAAATAGGCAATTTTTCTTTCCCTACTAAAAATTATGGTGATATTTCTTTGCCCTCTGGATTTTATGATGCTTTACGTATAAAAATAGGTGAAGCCAAAGGTCAAAATTGGTGGTGTGTTATGTTTCCTCCTTTATGTTTTGTAGATGTAAGTTCTGGAATTGTTTCTGATGAATCAAAAGAGATTATGAAAAAAGATTTATCTGAAGAAGAATTTAGTTTAATTTCTAATGAGGATAATGCTGAAATTAGTTTTAAGTTTAAATTAATAGAAATGCTACAAAATGCAAAAATATTAACTGCAAAAAATTAGACAAATACCTGTCTAATTTTTTTATTTTTTCAAAATATTTTTCTTTACTTTTTCTATTTTTTGTGTTTTAATAACATCATTAAATATTCTAAATATTTATTTTCTTAAATATTTTTCCAATAAATATTTTATTGACAAGTTGTCAAATTTATTTTATAATTAAAGAAAGAAGTGGTTTTATGATAGTTTTTTCCTATCAGGATTATTTAGCTTGTAAGAAAATTATTGGTTCTTATTGGTATTTAAACGAAAATAGTTCAGATTATTATTTAGGTACAAATAGTGCTGTTCACAATGTTCATGATGCTATGTATAGAGCTTTACTTAATGATAAAAATGAATTATGTGCATTTTTAGAAAAATTTATTAATTATAACATTTATAGTAATGAAATTTGTAAATACAATACTTCATTTATTACTGATAATTTCAATTCTAGATACACTGATGTTATTTATAAATTTAAAAATGAACCCATATATATTCTTATTGAACATCAATCATATATTGATAACAGTATTTCTTATAGAATTTTTGATTATTATACTGAAATCTTGAGAGATACTATTGATAGGAATAGTATTAATAAAAAAGATTATAAATTTCCCTGTGTTATTCCTATTGTGCTGTATACTGGTAATAAAAATTGGAATTTAGTTCCTAATATAAAAGCAAAACAGTATGATGCAAGAACTATTATGGGGAAAATATTCATAAATTATTATTTTATAAATATTAATAATTATTCAATATATGAACTATTAAAAGTAAATTCTTATATTGGATATGCTATGGCAATAGATAAATGTAAATGTGCTGATGAACTTTATGATGTTATTAATAAATTATCTACTATATTAGATAATAATGAACATATAAGTTACACAAGACGTATTATTAAATATATTTTAAATGTACATTTTGATGATGAAACAACAGCGTTGCTGTTAAATAAATTTAATGAAAGGAATGATGTTACTATGAAATATGTTTGGGATTATATTAAAGAAGATCAAGAAAGAATTGCAAAAAAATTAACTATGAATGGCAAGCGTGAAGGTAAACGTGAGGGTAAACGTGAGGGTAAGTTAGAAGCGAGATTAGATTTTGTTAGAACTATGCTTAATAATGGCGAAACTATTGAAAAAATTATGCTTTATAGTAAAGTTAGTAAATCAGAAATTGAAAAACTTCGTGAAGAAATGGCTATTTAAAAAACATTTATTCATGTAAAAAATTATACATCTGAAATAAATAATATTTTTCCTTATTCTCTAAAGCTTATAAAATTTTCCTGAGGGTGTCCTATAATTAAATTATAAAACAGATACCCAATTTTATTATAAAATATTCTATATGTTTTATAACTTTCTAATTAAAAGTAGTATCTAAATTTTGTAAAAATTTATTTTAGGACATCTTCTGTTAATTTTCTCATTACACAAAAAACAACAAATAATATGCAAAAATTCCAACGAGTTTTCGTTGGAATTTTGCTTTTGGATTTATATTATTTTTTGTCTATAACTTTTCTTTTTATTAAGTAAACTCCTGCTGCTAGTATTATTGTTATTGTAAATCCTAATGTATAGTAGATGTATTTTGATCCTGTTGGTGGTGTTACTATTACCTCGCCATCTGGTGGTGTTTCTTTGCTTGTTTTGTCTGCTGTTCTACTTGAACCTACTGTATCGTGTTCTTGTGGTTGTTTTTCTAGGCTTTGGTTTCCTGGTATTGCTCCATGGTCATATCTACCAACTGAATTGTCTATTTCTACTATTTCAGCCATGTTTGAATATGCTAAGTCGTCTGCTGAACTTTCTGATGATAATACTTTTGTTAGTTTTAATGTTGCTGTTTCTTCTTCTCCTGGTTTTAATGCTTTTGTAAGTGGATTCTTAGCTGTTGCTTGTAATGTTGTTGTTTGTGTGCTTATGTCTAGTTGTTTTCTTTCTTCATTTGCTATAGCTCTATTGTTAACTAATGTTGATTTTTTATCATTTTGCATATCATCTAGTTTTACAACTTCCCATAATGCATTTCCATCTTTATCTTTGTTGTCTGCTATTTCAAAGTTTAGATTATTTGCAACATAGTTTATTATTCTTTTAGCTCTTGTTGTTGCTTCTGCTTCTCCATTGTTTGTTATAGTAAATTTATATGTTATTTCTAATTTTGCTCCACTTATTAATTCATTATCCATAATTATATTGATTAATTGTTTTTTATCATATCCTTCTATAGGTCTTCCACTTACCATGCCTTTATTTGCATTATCTCCTTTTTTCCATTGTAAGTTGTATACACCTTTTTCAGTATCAAATAATACTGTTACTCCATCTGCTGCTGTTACTTTTATGTGTTGTACATCTTGGTCTAATACTAGTTCTGATCTTGGTCTTTCCACTATACCAAAGTCTACACCTGTTATATTATGTTCATATTTTTGTCCTTCTTTATAGTTTCCTTTTATTGTTGTTGTTGCATATTCTACTTCTACTGGTATTTGTGGTGTATATGCATATCTGTATGTTCTTCTTTCTAATTCAGATGCTAGTGTAGCATGTAAGTCTTTTGTCATTGTTGGATAATATCCTGTTTCGTTTTCTGTATCATATTTGTAATAATCATCATTTTGGTAAGAGTTAAATACTTCTGCTTTATGGTTTGTTATTTCTCTTCCATATTCATTTTTTGAATAGTCTATTACTTGTTGTTTTCTTGCTGCATCATCTTGTGCATCTGATTTTTTATCGTCTTGTGTGTACCAATAGAATGTTTGACCATTGCCTTCATTGTTATATTTATATATTTCAGTTTTGTTTGGTACATCTATATTTTGTTGTTCTTCTCCATTTCTTCCTTTATTAATTGCAGTAGAACTATCTTTTAATGACTGATCTGTATTATATTCTGATTTTGCAAGTGTTTTTCCTTGTTTTACTGTCATTATTGTAGATTGGAAGTCTTGTCCATTATAAGATTTTACATTGCTTCCTTTTTTACCAAATGCTGTTGTTGTATTCATTGCTGTTGTATCATCTGAACCATATATAAATCTTACTGTATAATCTCCTGGTACAAATCCTATAAATCCATACCAACCGTCTGAATTAGTTCTTGTTTGTGCTCTTACAACCATGTTATTATTTTTAATTTCTACTAATTGTACTATTACATCTTTTACTTTTGTATCATCATTTCCTAGATCTCCATTTCCATTTCTTGATTCTTCTGTCTTTAATTCTCCTGTTGTTTTATCTTCAAACACAGTTCCTGCAAGTGTTCTAGATTCTCTAACTTTATAGATAAATACTGGCGCTCTTGATGTATCATCTTCATAAACATTTTTTAAGCCTGGATAATTTTTTATGTTGTTATCAGTAAATTCTCCTATGTTAGATATGTCTATATTTCCTGGATTTGAGTCTATATCTATTAGTCCTGGTGTTGAAGTTCCTTGTAGTGCATTATATGTTTTGTATCCATTTATTTCTGCTAAGTTTGATGTTTCAAAGTTTTGCTTATTCAATAGTTTATCGCATAATGTATTTCCTGCATCTTTATTATTTGGATCTTTTCCTACTAGTTTTAATGTTACAAAAATGTATTGTCGTTTATTATTGTTATGTAATCTTGTTTCTGTATTTGGTCTTAAATACATTGTTTTATATGTTCCATTTTTGCTTTTATACATATTTGCTCCATTGTTTGCATACATTGAGTTTTCGCTATATGTTACATCTCCTTGTTTTACTCCATTTTCATCTCCTACATATGCTCCTGCGTATTCGTAGTTTGGATCATAATAGTCTACTATTTCTGTAATAGCTGCTGTTGTTCCAGATTGATTTTCTACCGCTATTTTATATGTCAAGTATACTTGTAATCTGTTTTCATTTCCAATTCCTTGTAGTGTTTCATAGTTATTATTTATTGTATAGCTATTATTACCACCTATAATACCACTTTTATTTCCATATACAGAGCTTTGACCATTAGCAACTTCTTCGGCTCTCATTTCTATTTCATATTTGTCTGATTCTATTTCTCTTGTTTGTTGATTTGTTATTTTTTCTTCTATTTCTTTATTTGCATTATATTGTTCTTCTGCATTAACAGCTAAATATTTGTTTCTAAGTCCATTTAAATAGTCACTTTCACTTACACCAACACTAAATGGTTTATTACTACCTTTTCTAGAGTCATATTCATATATTTCAGATTTTCCATTTATTTTTACTTCTGCTTTGAATGCATCTTTGTATAAAGCAAGATCTACTGTTGGTCTATTTTTTATACCTAAGTTTACATTTGTTTGATCATATTGTCTACTATATATTGGTGAATAATCTTTTCCTGCTATTCTTTGATTAGAATCGTCTATAACAAATTCATCTGGTATAGCATATGTTTTTACTGTATATGCATTTATTCTACAATCAGCTACAAATTGTATTTTACTTCTTATTTCATTTTCACCTTTATGCTGTTCTAATACCTTTAGATATGCAGCTTTTTCGTCCCCATCTGTAGTTGTAGCCATTTTTGATACTTCTCTAAATAAGTCTGCTATTTCTTCTTGTAAATATACTTTATTGTATATTGTTTGTCCATTTTCAAAGTCTGTTGTTTTATAGTTTGTTGGATATGAACCTATTTCTGCAAATGTATTGTTAAAGTTTGCTCTGTTGTTATTCATATACTCTGCTGGATTTTTATTTGATCCGCCTTGATAATCTTCTGTTGCCTTTGATGATACAACTTCTGAGCCTACATTATATTTAACATTGGTGTATAACATTCCATTATATGTAAATTTAACATAATAGTCTTTTTGAGCATCTATATTTGTAAATTCATAATATCCATTTGAATCTGTTAATACTGGATTAGCAAGTTTTGTTGTTGATTCTACTGTACTTGTTGTTTTTCCACAACCTGGTTCATAGTAATCTATATCTTTTCCTTCTTCTTTATTACATGTAAATATGTATTTTACTTCTTCATTACATGTAAGTTTCCAGTAATCTGGTTCAAGATTTTTTTCTTGGCAATCTAATATTTCATGTGATAATATGCTATAACAGCTTTTCTTATCGTGTTTACAATCTGTTTCTTCACATTTTAATGGATAACAACCATCTTTCCAATTATGTTTTTCGTGTTCTTCCTTTCCACATATTTCTGCTGCTTTCATATCAAAACAAGTTTTTCTAGTATGCTCATGTTCTTTTTGACATTTTAATGGATAACATCCTATTTTATAACTATGCTCATGTATTTCTTTTCCACATTTTGTAATTTGCTCTACTTTAAAGCATCTTTCCTCATGTTCATGCTTGCCACATATTAGTTGTCCATCTGGGTTATAACATTCTGGTTCATGCATATGGTAAACTGGTTCTTCAAAGCATGTTCCTGGTCCTCCTTCTTCAGCTGAACCTATATGTGTGTGTGTAGCTTGATTATAGCAAGAACTTTGTACTGTTTCACTACCTGAATGTTTATGATAAACTGCTTTTGTATAACATCCTCCATATTGGCTACTATTTCCTATATGTTGATGCATTACATTTTGTTCTAAAGCTACTTTATTATTGTTTACTTCATATAATGTAACTTCTATACCTTCTAGTCCTTCTCCATCATCATACTGATTGTTGCCTTCGTTTACTTTTCCTTGGTCTTTATCTAAGAATACTTTACCACTTATATTCATAGTAATATCTATTACTGGTGGTGGCGTTTTCTTTGCATTGTATATTGTAATTTTTGCAATGCTATTACCTTTTGAATCTGTTTTTAAATTCGTAGTACTTGATCCAGAACAACTTGTAATTACACCATTATTTAATGTTAACTTCATTGTTGATGTTTCATTTGTTATTACATAATTTGTTGGTGCTTTTGTTTCTTTGAATATTACATCTATAGTTCCTGTAAATTCACTTAAGTCTAATCCTCTTTCTTTTATTTCTTGTGCTGTTATTCTAGCTAAACCATTAGTATCTGTTTTTCTACTAAATTTTAATTCTTTTCCATTAATTTTTAATGTTACTTCAAATTCTGCACCAAATAATGCTTGTGTATTGTCTGAAGATTCCTTATATATGTATATAACTGGTTGTTTTGGTATTATTGTTGGTGGAATTTCATCATTATATACTGTAATTTTAGCAACACTCTTTCCTCCCATGTCATTATCTATCTCTGTTTTGCTAGAACCTGTACAATCGGTAATTAAACCTTTATTTAAAACTATTCTCATTGTTGATGTTTCATTTTTAATATGATGTCCTTCTGGTGCTTTTGTTTCTTTAATTGTTGCATCTATAGTTCCTGTAAATGTACCTATATCTATACCATATTGCTCTATATCTTCTGTTGATATTTTAGCTAAACCTTGATCATCTGTTTTTTTACCTAAAGTTATGGTTTTATTTTTGCTTCCAGATGAATCTTGTCCATTTATTGCAAGTGTAATATTAAATTCTGCACCATACAATGGTTCATTATGTGTAGAACATTCTTTATATATAGCTATCATTGGTATTTTTTTCTCTTCTGGTTCTTCTGGTATATCTTTACCAATTGTTAGTCTAGCTGTTCCTGTTTCTTCTTCTACATCCATACCATAAGCCAATAATTTTTGTGCTTCACCTAAATCTAGTTTTCTCAAATTAAATGCATATGTTGTTGTTTGATTTACTATACCTCCATGTGCTGTTTTATGTGGTATTGTACACCCATCATCTTTTGTTTTACTATCAATTTGCCAATACCATTGATATATTCTTCCTTCATATTCATATAATGTACCTGTATATTTTTTAAAGTATTTGAATCCCATATCTAGGCTAATAGATTTTGAAGGTTTAGTTGCCTTAAATTTTACATAGAATTTTTCTTCTTTTTGTGGATATTTATAATCTCTAGCTGATATTGATTTTCCTTTTTCATCTTGAATTTCTACTAGCTCTAAATCTTCTCCTTTTTCATTTTTTACTAATAACTCACTCATTTCTCCAAAGTTAATTCTTTCTCCATTTGGTTTTACATAGTAATTATCCAAATACGATACTGCAAATGGTCCTGCTGTATATGTATCATTTTTTTTGTCTACTGATACTTTTACTTTACTTAAATCAGTAACATCTTTTGGAGTAAATTCTTTTCCTGCATTTTTTTCTTTTTCTTCATAATATTTTTTATATTCTACCGCTTCATTGTATATATCTTTTTCAGTATCTCTCAGTGAATCTATTCCTAAATGTCTACCTTCATTAATACCTAATACCCACATAATTCTTTGTGCTACATCTATATCATCTGTGTGCTTTAATACATATAATACATCTTGATATTTATTTACATCTTTTTGTTCTTTTATAGTAAATTCACTTTGGTATTTATATTTAACAGGATCTGCCTTTTTAGGCCAACCTGTATTTTTTAATCTTAATATTTCTCTTGAAGGTAAGTTTTCTTTTCCATCTCCCTCTGTATCCTTAAATTCCGTTCTATCCCACTCTCCTGCATCTTCAAGACATCTCCAACATATATAATCTGTACCTTCCTTCTCTCCTTCATCGTATGTAGTTTCCTTCAAATGTCCACCTTTTTCGATACACATAACCCACATACCTTCTACTATAGTAGTTGCAAATTCTCCTTTTCCATCTGAGTGCCAGTTGAAGCTTTGGGGTACCGCCTTTACCATTGTTGTGGATAGTGCTATTATTGTAAATATTATTAATCCTATTATACCTTTTATACTTTTATTTCTCATAAAATTTAACCTCCTTTCCCCTATATTCTTCTTAAAACTTTTTTATTTATAAGATATATTCCAACTCCTAATATACCTATACTAATTAATGTTATTACTATGTAAACATATACTTCACCAGTTTTTACACCTATTATTGCATCTGCTCTGCTCATGTCGTCTTCATTTTGTACACTGTTTGCTGGTGTTGAGTCTATATCTTGTATTCCTAAATCGTTATAAGCTTCATATATTTCGGCATTATTATTTATTACACCTGTGTTGTTCTGTGTCATTTTCTTTGTTAGTACTAGTGTTAATTCTTTTGTTTCTCCTGGTTGTAATAAAGTATTTGCTAAACTTGCATTGTATACATTTCCATTTTCTGCTGCATACCAATCTTTGTTTATTTCTGATGTGAATTTTACATCTTGTGGTATGTAATCTACTATTTTTTTAACATATCCTGCAAGAGCTCCTTCATTTGTTACTTTTATTTTGTATTCTATTACTAATGTTGTATCATTAATTGTTTTTGGATCTAAATCTAGTTTCGCAAGTTGTGTTTCTTTGTAGTCATGAACTTTGGTGCCTTTTGAATTGTTTACTGTTATTTTTGTTATAAACTTGTCTAGTTTTAAATCGAATTTTGGATTTTCTATTAATCCTATATCTATGTTATATATATTTTCAAATAATGAAATATTGTCAGAAACCGCTCCTGTTATTTCTTCTCCATCTAAGCTCATTTTCATTGTTATTGCATCTGAATTTATGCTATCATTTATTCCTTCTGCTTTGTATTTTGTAAGATCATATTTCTTTGTATCATACACAAATACTACTATATATTTTCCTCTTTCTATGTTTTCAAATATATAACTTCCATTTTTATCTGTTGTTGTAGTTATAGCTTTTCTAGCTTCATCTTTAACAGTTTCTCCTGTTTCTGCATTAATTAACATTAGTTTTATATTTTCTAATTTTGGTTCTTTTGCATCTCTTTTTCCATCTTTGTTTTCATCTATCCATGCTACACCTGAAATATTGTATCTTCTTGGTTGTACTGTTCCATCTGGACCTTCAATGTCTTTATTTGTTGGTTGTATTTCATGTGTAGAAGAATATTTTTTATAAAATCCTATAGTTTTACATTCTACTAAAATTTCATTTGTTGCACTTATAGCATTTTCACCTGTAACTTCATTAGCTTTTGCTATAACTGTTATCTCTATTGTTTTTCCTGGTTCTAGGTTTAGTGTTACTACTGATGTGTCTTTACCTGTTTTTATTTCTGGTGTTGCTTCACCTTCTATTGTATATTTTGTTTTTTGGTATGAAAGTTGTTTTGGTATACTATCTGTTACAACAATGTTTTCTATAACTTCTGTTCCTGTATTTTTTATTTTTACATAATATTCGATTGTATCTTCATCTGTTAGTTTTCCTTCTGGTTTATTGTCACTTACTGATACTGATATGCTTTGTACTATAACTCTATTTATTATCTCATTTGTTGAAAATATTTCATCTGTTCCATCACATGTTACTTCCATTTCATGTTTTATATCTTTTTTCATTAATCCAGTTGGTAGTCTATCTACAGTTACTTCTAATACAACTCTTATTACTTCTTCTGCTTCTAATTCTCCTATATCCCATGTTACTGCATTAACGTCTTCTTCAAAATCTACACCTTCTGTTATTCTTCCACCTTTTAATATATATGCTGTTTTATATGTTGTTCCACCTGGTATTATACTTGATGCTACTACATTTTCTCTTTCTTTTTGGCTTACATTAGTAATTGTAGTAGTATATCTTATTGTTTCTCCTTCTTTTACCATTCCATTTAATATAGTAGGATACGAACTCATCTCTACACTCAAAAATCCCTCTTTAACCTTATTCCTTATACTATTTGTCTGTATAGCCTTCTCCAATCCATCTGCTGTAATTGTTCCATATGCTTCTGCATAAACTTCCTCAACTGCAAGATTTCCATCTTCATCTTCTATTTCCTCATCAGATAAAGTCTTAACTACAACATTATATTCAACTGTTTTAGTTTCTCCTACTTTTAAAGTTTCTATAGTTTGAGAAAACTCTCTTTTATAATAATCTTCTACATATTCATCATACCAATAATCTCCACCTGGAACAAATTCTGTATAATTAGTTCCATAAGGTACTTTTCCTTTTACAATAACATTATTTACATCAGACTTTCCAACATTTGTTACACTTATTATATATGTAATACGTGTTCCTTCACTTACTTCGTCTCCATCTTCTAAGTAATCTCCATTTTGAATTACCGCTTCTATTTCGGCTTCTAGTTCTGGTCCTGCTCCTGTTGTTAGTCCTACTGTTGCAGATTTTGCTGTGTCTTTTATTGTTTGAGATTTTGTTACATTATCAAAATCTACTACATAGTTTGCATATGCTGATTGATTGTGTTGTAGATTTTCTGGTATGTCTACATTATATGATACTGTTATATTATCTCCTGTGTTCATTTCATTGTTTGATAATACTATTAAGTATGATTTTACTTTGCTATAATCTGTAACTTCTTTTGTCCAGCCATTTGAACTTTGGTTTAGGTCTTTTGTTGCACTTTCATTAGTACTATAATATATTGTAACTTTTGATGCATCTACTCCAGATACTGTTATTGCATCTTTTAGTGTTGCTTGTAAGTTAGATCCTAGCTCTTCATTAGAAACTGCATCTTTACTTTTTTCTCCTAGTACTCTTCCTAATATGCTAACATTTTTTGCTACATTATTATAGTTATTTATTACATTCATTGTAACTGTTGCAACTTTTGCTTCTGTTTTTGTTTCTAGTTTTCCTGTACTGTTTTGTCCACTTATTGATGTTACTGTTTCTCCTTTTGCATTGTAGTTTGCTACTGAATTTGTTGTTACCATTCCTACTGGTGCTACTGAATTTAATTTTGTTTCTACATATGCACTTGTAGGTACACTTCTTAGTTTTTGTGTTGTTTCGTATGATGTTGCATTTTCGTTTGTAACATATACTTTCATTACATCTTCTTTTGTTGGTGTTAATTGTTTTAATGTAATATCTGATGAAATTACTATGTTTGCTCCCTTAGATACTTCATCTGTATTGTATTTTGTGTCTTCTCCTTCTATTATTACTTTAATTACAGTATTGCCTGATTGATTTTTGTACAATTCATAGTTTTTAATTTTTAATTCTTCATCAAATAGTAAATTTATGTCTTTTATGTCTATATTTTCTACATATGTTGGTAATACTACTTCAATTACTGGGTTTTTATATAAATCGCAATCAATATTGTTTGTTTTTAATATAACTCTAATTTGTACATTTTCATTTTTTACTACTGTTGATAAATTTTCATTACTTACGCTTGCTTCTATTCTTGTTACAGGGTCTATTAATGTAATATCTGATTGTGTGTTTATGTTTGCTATTTCATTTTGTACAAAGTTTGCTTTTACATTTGTATTTGTTTGTAATGTTCTATAACTTTGTAATTGTGCTTTTTGATAATTTTTTGAACCTTGTAATGCTTTTTTGTGGTATATTTGTATTTTTCCTTCTTGTATTGGTTTTGTTGTTTGAATTATTATTTTATCTGTTTTTCCTTCATAATTATATGTATAATTTCCGTTTTCATCTTCAGTTGTTTCTTTATTAAATGTAGTAAGTATATTTCCATCTTTATCTTTTATTATTATTTGTCCATCTTCTCCAAGCATTTTTTGGAATAATTCTTTTTTAATAGATGTTTCTTTATAATATGAATTATTTGCTATATCTTTTATTCCTTCTGCATTTACAAATTGATCTGTTTCATTATTTATTACTAATTCATCTACAACTTCACTATATCCTATATCTATTTTTGTTTCTATATTATATATAGTTTCTTTTTCTGAATTTGTATATAGGTATCCTTTGCTAAGTTCTTTTGTAGAAGTGTTTTTAACATCTACTATTTCTCCTACTTTATCTTTTAATTCAACTTTTCCTGCTACTTGTGCTTCTTGTATTGTTTCTACATTATTATATGCTTTTATGGTTGCTTTAACAGTTTGTTCTGTTTGTACTGCTTCTTGTGTATCTAGCTTATATATATATGTTATTACATATTCATCTATAGCATTTTTTTGCCATGATACTATATTGTCTTGTGCTTCATTTTTTACTGTTATGTTTAGTGTTCCTGCCTCAGCATTATAATTCCAATTATCATTATTAAACTGTGTTACTTCTTTTCCATTTGTAGCTTTTGTACTATTTGCTATAACACTTACTTTTTCTGGTTTTTGATTATTTATTTGTGGAACTATTACATCTAGTGTTGTTTGTTCTATTGGTAAATTATTATTTTCTAATCCTGCTTTTACCACTGTTTGTAAAATTATTCCTTTTTCATCTTTTATATTGTAAGGAATATATCTTTGTATTCCTTGTTCTAAAGATACTTTTATTTGTCCATTCCATTCTACTTTTACTTTTATTGTTTTTGAAATGTTAATTGTTTTTCCTTCATCATTTACAAATGAACCTTTTAATTGTACTGCGTTTTCTTTAATAAAATTGCTTACATCAAATTTATCGTCTTTGTTTGCAACTATTGGTAGTTCAATTATTGCTTGTGTTCCTTGATTTATTTGTTTTAAAGCTATTTCATTTTTATCTAAATCTATTTTTTGAATTAATTCTAAGGATTCATCACTATTTAATAATTTAAAATTTGAATAACTTCCTTCCTTATCTCCAAATATTTTTATTAACGCATCTTTTAAATATCCTCTTTTTACATTTACAGATATATACAGCTTTGTATCTTGCTTGTTTATATCTTGTTTAATGCTATGTATTTTGGTTTTGTTTTCATTCACAAAATAAGCATCGAATTCTACATTTTCATTGTTTGTAGTAATTCCTTGCTTTTCTAAATTTTCTGACATAGCATATGTATTGTTTGCATATACTCCCAAGAGTATAATGTTTGCCAAAGTTAGTGTTATTACTAACATTGTTGCAACAACCTTGCTAAATATTTTTTTATTCATAGTAATTCCTCCTAAAACTTTTTTACTTCCTCAAATTTTATTATACCGTTTTTTTCGCCATTTTTCAATGCTTTTTTCCAAATTTGTTGAAGTTTTTATGTAAAATTATTTTGTTTCTACACAATTTTATTTATTTATATTTAATTTTACTATTTTTTTATTTTTTTTCAAGTTATAATATTTTCCATATTAAATTATATTTTTTAGGGAAATAGCGCTTAATTGATGTTTTTTTAGTATTGTTAAATTTATATTAAACTTTTATTACAACTTATAATTTTTTCTGCTATTTCATTGGGGATTGTAGCTTTTTTAGCTATTTTTTATAGTAATAAAGAATTTATTTTACATTCATTTTATTTCTATCTTTGTCGTTTTTTGTCGAATTGTTTTTCTTTACTTTTATTTGCTTTTATGTTTTAATTGTTTTATTAAATGTTCTAAATATTTATTTTCTTAAATATTTTTTCCAAAAAACATTTTTATTGACAAGTTGTCAATATTATTTTATAATTAATAGAAAGAAGTGATTTTATGGTAGTTTTTTCCTACCAGGATTATGTGACTTTTAA
>CAOKHI010000023.1 GCA_948468275.1 uncultured Clostridium sp.
AAATATATTACTTAGTCTTCGCTACTTACTGCTATTGTCTGTGAATTGTAACTTTATAATGTTTTTTAGTTGTACTGTTCTTCTACTAACTAATCTATTACATTTTTTATGAATTATACCATTTTGTGAAAAATCAAATTTATCCATTGCTAAAAATATATTTTAGGTAGTTAGTTTGTTGCATCTTGTATTATTTGCTGTTTAATTAAATTATTTTCTAATTTCTCTAAGATCCTTACTATTATTTCTTCTCTTTGGAAGTCTTTTTTATATTCTCTTTTTAAAGATGTTGCTATATTTTGAATTTCTGGAAAGAATTCTGTTTCGTTTATATTAACTCCTATTCCTATTAATACATACTTTACTATATTTTCATATGTTACTGCTTGTGTTAATATTCCTGCTATTTTTTTGTTGTTTAATAATAGATCATTTGGCTTTTTTATTTGTAAATCTATATTATATAACTCTTTTATTGTTTCTTTTAATATGTTTGCTAGATTTACTGTTAATCCTTCTAATTTTTCTATATTACAATGTGGATAAATTATTAGTGTCATTGTTATATTTTTAGCAATATTAGAATACCACACTCTTCCATTTGTTCCTATTCCATTTGTTTGCTTATCTGTAATTATTAAAGTTCCGTTTTTTACTCCTTTATTTGCCATTTCTTTTGCAACTTCTTGTGTAGATGTTGTTTGCTTATAATATATTACTTTCTTTGCTAAAATTTTAGTTTCTGCATTTTCTATTTTTTCTATATCCATTACTATCTCCTATTTTTTTAGTTTATTTTATATTAATTTTCTCTATATTGTCAATTCCTCTACATGGTATTATGACAAAAATAAGAAAATCTTCCTAAGTATAGTAGTATACAGCTTTTTACTGCTGTTATCGAAAAAAATGATACATCGGGAACTATTATCCATATTGTCATTGAGTAATAAACAAAGTCACAGTTTTTAATAGGAACTGTGGCTTCATTCGTTATAATATTACTTTTTTTATATTATGCTACTTTTATTCCTGTATCAACAACCTCTTTTACAAAAGGATTTGAAACCTTTTCAAAATCTTCTGTTGTTATTGGGTGTGGCTCAATTCTAGCATCTATATCCCAAGTCATTCCCATTAGAACTGCCATACAATCATACATATCTTCAAAGTCATCTGAAAT
Organism: uncultured Clostridium sp.; assembly: GCA_948468275.1. Taxonomy (GTDB): domain Bacteria; phylum Bacillota; class Clostridia; order TANB77; family CAG-508; genus RGIG8482. The sequence goes on from CAOKHI010000023.1 coordinate 1,184, forward strand.
AACTGCAATATCTATGTCACTGTCTTCATTTTCTGTTCCTTTTGCATAAGAGCCAAATAATATAATTGCTGTAACATTATATTGTTTTTTTATTTCTTCTATAAATTTATTTATACTATCTACAATATCTTTATTTATTGTTCTTTCAACCATTTTCGTACCTCCTCAATATTTTTTACTTGCTTAGATGTATAATCATCTGTGCATTTTTCATCAAAAGTCCTTTTATAATCATCATATCTCGCACTTATATTAAATGTATTTATGGTTTGTATTTTCTCTCTTATTTCAGTTGGTACTTCCAAATTTGCTTTTTGAGAAAGTAATATTAAATTATGTATTTTAGGTGCTATTTGGTCATCTGGATTATTTTTTGCATATTCCTTTTAAAAGTTTTTCAATCACTAAATGTCCCATAAACAAGCACCATATATTCTTTTTACCATCTTTCATATATAACATTGTATCATAATCTTCATCGGCACTTTTAAACCAATATTCCATTAAATCTATACTATTCACTATAATTCCTCTCTTTCAATCTATTCTTATTATAGCATTAAAGTTAAATTTTTACTATAATTTATTGATAATATTTCTGTAAAATTATCTGTTTTCTTGTAACCACTCATAAACCTCATCTTCAGTAAGTTACTGGCATCTTATATATTTTTTTTCGCCACTTTGCTATTCACAGCCCAAGTAGTAATTAGCGTAAGGTAATGAATATATTTTATTTTGTAATGAAGACTCGACAGCCTGGGTGGCGGTGGAATACCCGAACACTAAAATATATTATCTAAACTCAATTTTTCGCTTTCTTTTATATGTTCTAATATATATATACATTTATCTATACTTTCTACACTTTGATTATACTCTTCTACTTCTACATAGCTTTTTATCGCTGTTAATGCTGTTTTTACTTTTTCTAACTCATCATGTTCTATATAATACGCCATTTTGTCATCTAATTTTTCCCAACTATCATATGTTTCATTTGCATGTTTCAAAATAATTTCTTTATCTGGCTCTTCATTTAATACATCTTGTCTTAAACTATTTAAATTAGTTGAAAGGATTTCTACTGTTTTTTGCGTATTTTTACCGTGTTATAGTATTTAACCCAATAATAAACACAAGTATTATTACACTAATAACCATTTCTTTGTACATTATATTTAACTCCTTTCTTTCTTTTGGCAAAATATTTGACTTTTTCCATCTATTGTTACTATTAATGCTTCTTCTGGTAACATTTTAAATTTCGATACTTCTTTTTTTAACCATGTATAATTTTTGCCTATTGCTTTTAAATTATCGAACATTACTTGTCCATCTATTACTAAATCATATGGTATTCCTTCATACTCTGGCATTATATTAAAATCTTCTGGAATTGTGGTTCTTTTATTTGGTTTTTGTATAACTGTTACTTGTCCACTTGTTTCTAATATTGCATATTCTACATCTCCTAAACTTGCTACATCTTTATCTCTTAATCTTTCTTCTAATTCATTTATGGTAAATCTTTCTTTTATTAGTGCTTTTTCATCTATTTTACCTCTATATACTAAAATTCTTGGTTTACCGCATATTATTGCTCTTGCTTTTAGGCTCTTTAAATTAAGTAATGAAATTAATAGATGCATTATTAATAATCCAAGTATTGGAATTATTCCTCTTGTAATTGGAATACCTGTTTCTGTCATTGGTATAGATGCTAAATCTGCAATCATTATAGATATTGCAAGTTCAAATGGCTGAAGTTGCCCTATTTCTCTTTTTCCCATTAATCTCATTACTACTAATACTATTATGTATAAAAAAATTGCTCTTATAAATGTAATCATAAAAATAAATCCTTTCTTGCTGTTACTGTTTTGTTTTTCTAAAAATTTTTAATTATTTAATATAATGTAACTAGTAATTTTTTCGCTTCAAATTTATTTTTGACAAATTTTAGATTTATTATACTATGTTTTTTGAATAATTTTATTTTTTTTGTAAATAATAAAAACATGAACTATGAAAATAGCAAAAAAATATATATTTTCTAAAAAGGAGGTTCTAAATCATGGATAACGAAACAAGTAATGTTCAGAGTTCTAATGGAACAAGTACCATTGGACAAATAGTTTGGAGATTTGTGGCAGCTGCCATAGTTCTAGCTATTACTGCATTCTTTACTCCTGGTTTTACTATAAATAATGTATGGGCTTTAGCTCTTGCTGCAGTAGTTCTTACTGTTATAGATTATTTAATAGTAAAATTTACTGGATTACATGCAAGTCCTTTTGGTAAAGGTTTTGTTGGTTTCATACTTTCTGCTATTGTCCTATATGTAACTCAATTCTTTGTAGCAGGTTATACAATTTCTTGGATTGCTGCAATAATTGGTGCATTGGTTTATGGAGTAGTTGATTACTTTATACCTGGTGATAATAAGTTATAGGAAAAATAAGATAAAACAAATTTATATAGTTTGTTTTATCTTATTTCTTTAATAATATTTTACATAAATTTAATGTTAATATTTCTGTCTTACTATCTTTCTAGTTGGCTTTGAATGTCAATATTATCTTGTGGTTTTATTTTTTTTTCATATTCATCCATTAGCTCTTCTACCTTTTTTATTTGTGATTTGTTTAGTTTTATTTTATGTTTTATTAATAATTGATATATAGGCTCTTGTATCCTATCAATTTCTTTATCCATTAAAATTTGTGCATATTCTATAACAAAATTTACTTCATAATCATAGTTTTCTTTTTCTTCTTGCAATAGTGCATCAATTAATATACTTATATTTTCATAGTTAATATTTTTAACGTTTTTTATAATCTCTTTAATTCTATAAAGCTGTTTTTTATTTTTTATTAACTCTATAATTTTATCTAAATCTTCTACATCTAATTTATATCTACAAAGTTTATTTACTAATATATACATAGTTTCTGAAATCCAAGCAATTCTATCTATTTTCATAATCTTAGCAATATCTTGTTGATAAATTTCATATCCATTTGTAGAATAAATATCTAATAATCTTTTTTGATTTTCTGCTAATGTCTCGACTTTTTCTATTTTTTTTACCTTTTTAGCTTCTTTACTTCTTATTCGTGCTTGTTCAACTTTTGTTCTTATAGTATATCCCTTTTTCTCTAATGTTTTTATTTTTTGTTGAATGCATCCTGGAGTTACCCCTAATTCTATAGCTAATTTTCTTTGAGTAACATTATATTCATATTTTTCTATTAAATCTAATAATTTCTTCTGATGCCCAGTTAGCGTTGCTTTTTTCATTTTTGCGTTTATATCATATCCCTTTTTCTCTAGTACATTTATTCTTTTACCAATACATGATTGAGTTACTCCTAATTCTATAGCTAATTTCTCTTTAGTAACATTATATTCATATTTTTCTATTAAATCTAATAATTTCTTCTGCTGCCCAGTTAGCGTTGCTTTTTTCATTCTTGCTTTTATATCATATCCATTTTTCTCTAGTTCGTTTATTCTTTGATAAATACATGCTTGAGTTACTCCTAATTCTATAGCTAATTTCTCTTTAGTAACATTATATTCATATCGTTCTATTAAATCTAATAGTTTTTTCTGTTTTTTAGTTAATTTTGTTAACTGTTTTGTTCTTTCTTCTACTGGTGGCATTTCATTAATATTTTCACTTTTATTTTCTATCAACCCTATTAAATCAGTTGGCATATCTTTTATAAATTTAATTTCTTTTGTTTCTGCATTAATATTTAGATAGCTTGAAAATATATTTAAAATAAAATTCGTTAAATCCTTGTCCTTTAATATAAAGTCTATCATTGCTTTATTTGCTATGTCTTCTTCTGTTATATCTTCTACATTTGTTGATTTATATAATTCTAACAGCTCAATATAACCTTTTTTATATTTATTATAGTCACTTTCAAATACTATATTTCTAAAAAATTGATTTTGCACTGCATATTCTAAGATTTCTCTTTTCATTGTGTAGATAACTCCTTTTCAAACTTTATGTAAATATTATATCATTCTGTAAACTTTACGTCAACATATGTGTTTGAATTTGGCAATTAAGCAGTTACTAGTTAATAGTTTTAAATGTGATATTATTCAAAAAACTTTCCATATATAATGTAGAAACAAGCGTTGCTTGTCCATGACTTCGAAAAATTTACTACAAAATATTCATTTATTATACGAGGTTTAAATGAATTTATAGCAAGTCCTTCGAATAGTTGGCTATTAATAATCGCCCCTTGTGAATATTTATGAAATAGATGTTATTATAAGTAACTTACTTATAATAACATCTATATTTTTTAATTATGCTTATTCCATCCCTCTTTATTTACTTGCCTTTGTCTTGCTATTGCAAGCGAATATTCTGGTACATCGTCTGTTATGGTTGAACCTGCTGCTATGAATGTGTTTTTGCCTAGATTTACAGGTGCTATTAGGTTTGTGTTTGAACCTATGAAGGAGTTATCTCCTATTATTGTTTTGCTTTTGTTGAATCCATCATAGTTGCATGTTATTGTTCCACATCCTATGTTGGTTTTTTGTCCTATTTCGCAGTCTCCCATGTATGATAAGTGTGGTACTTTTGTTCCTTTTCCTATATTTGCTTTTTTTACTTCTACAAAACTTCCTATTTTTACATTGTTGTCTAATTTACATCCTTCACGAATATAGGCATTTGGTCCTATTTCACATTCTTCTCCTATTGTAACTCCTGATTTTATTGTTGTATTTGGATGTATTATTGTATCCATTCCTATTTCTACATCATCATATATATATGTATTGTTTATATCTTCTATTGTAACTCCATTGTTTAAATGTTGTGTATTTATTCTTAGTTGTAATGCTTTTGTTAGTATTTGTAAATCCATTCTATCGTTTACGCCTAAAACTTCTGCATTGTCTGATACTACTATTGAACTTGTTTTTAATCCTTTATCATACATAATTTTTAAAACATCTGTTAAATAGTATTCTTTTTGTGCATTATCATTTTTTAATTCTTTTATTGCTTTTAATAACTCTTCTATATCAAAACAATACATTCCTAAATTTACTTCTTTTATTTGTAATTGCTCTTCATTACAATCTTTATGTTCTACTATTTCTTTTATATTTCCTTTTTCATCATGTATTATTTTTCCATATGGAATAATTTTTTCATGGACCATTGTAAGTATTGTAGCTGCTTCGTTTTTTCTTGTAGATTCTGAAACTAAATTTCTTAGAGTTTCTGGTCTCATTATTGGATGGTCGCCATTTAAAATTAATACTTTTCCTTTTTTTCCTTCTAGAAATCCTGTTGCTTGTATTACTGCATGCCCTGTTCCTAATTGTTCTTCTTGTACTGCATATTCTACAGTATCTGCTAAAACTTCTTGTATTTGCTCTTTTTGATAACCTACTACTGCAATAACGTCATCTATGCCCGCTTTTTTTACATTTTCTACTGCTCTTGTTATAATTTCTTTTCCAAATATTTTATGTACTAATTTAGATTTTTTTGATTTCATTCTAGTCCCTTTACCTGCTGCCATTACTATTGCTACAACATCTTCTTGCATATTATGCGCCCCTTTCATTAGTGATTATACATTTTTCTCACGCTCTCCATTTTAGCACAAAAAAACATATAATGCAAATTTTACATTACATTATATGTTTTTAATATTATTTAGTGTTACAGTTCACAGCATATATAATAAAATCCGCTACGGCTAAGTAATATATTTTATTTTTTCATTTCGCCCTCCAAGCTCACGGGTATTCCCCCGCCTCAATGGGCTGTCGGGTCTTCATTACAAAATAAAATATATTACTTAGTCTTCGCTACTTACTGCTATTGTCTGTGAATTGTAACTATTTAGTGCCACTTTATGAAACATCTCGCATTTGTTTTATCATTAAATCTGCAAATACTCCATACCCTGTTTGTGGATCGTTTACTAAGACATGTGTTAATGCTCCTATTATTTTTCCGTTTTGTATTATAGGACTACCACTCATTCCTTGTATTATTCCTCCTGTTTTTTCTAATAATTCTTTATCTGTTACTTTTAGTAGCATGCTTTTATTGTTTTCATTATTATTTTTATAGATTTTTTGAATTTCTACTTCATATTCTTTTGTTTTATTGTTTTCTAATGTACACATTATTGTTGCCTTTCCTTCTTTTATTTCTTCCCTTGATGCTATTTCTAAACTTTTAGACATATCTATATTTAATGTATTTATATTAGTTAGTTTTCCATATACTCCAAATTCAGTATTTTTATATATTTGACCTATTACAGTTTGATTTTCTATAGAACCTTGTATTTTTCCTGGATTTCCTTTTTTTCCTTTTATTATTGATACTATTTTTGTTGTTATGAAATCTCCTTTTGCTATGTTTAATATTTTTCCTGTATCTATATCTACTATTCCATGTCCTAATGCTGCAAACGTTTTTGTTGATGGCTCATAAAAACTTACTGTTCCTACTCCTGCTGCTGCATCTCTTACCCATAAACCCAATTTATAACTATTATCTGTTCCTTTTATTGGTGTAATTGTTGTTTGTAATTTTTCTCCTTCTCTTACATATTCTAAGTTTAATTCTTTTCCTTTAGATTTATTTACTGTGTCTAATAAATCTGCTGTACATGTTATTGTATTTTCATCTATACTAATTATCATATCTCCTTCTTCAATTCCTGTATTTTCATATGGTTTATGCTTATTGTTGTCATCTCCTTGTATTTCTGTCATTCCTACTACTAAAACTCCACTTGTGTATAATTTTAGTCCAACTGCATTTCCTAATGGAACAACAGATGTTTTTGGTAAAACATTTACTGTTATATCTTTTAGTGGTATTTTTCCAAATAGGTTTAATTTAAATTTTGTTTTTTGTGTAGATATTTTTGTGCTATCTATTAAGCTAGATGTTTCTACTGTTATATATTTATTTATTTCTTTTGGGTTTATATTATCTTCGTTTTGTTGTATATTTACTCCTAAAACTGTTTCTAATTGTAATGTTTCTCCTTCAAATAATACTATGTTATTGGGTATTGATGTAATATTAGTTACATATACTAATATTAATAATAAAAAACTAATTATAAATATTTTTTTTGCTGTTTTCATAATAAAGTTCATTCCTTTCTTTATTGTGATGTTTGTTACTATATGATGGTTTTAGATATGTTTCTTTAATATTGTTGCTAGTACTTTTATATATTAATCTATTAAAGGTTTTGTTTTTCTACCATTATATAGTATCCATTTCTTAAAGTTTTTAGATGATATTATTTAAAACTGTTTAAATTTTTCAAATTTGTATCAATCTGTACTTATTTTTAATATTTATATCTAGTTTCTCCATTTTTTTTATTTTAAAACATGAAAAATATATCAAAAAAAATTGATTTGTTAAAATCAATTTTTTTAATTTATCTAATTTCTAAATTTTATTTTCTAGCATTTTTGTAACTCTATCTAAATTGTATCTTTCTCGTGCAAGTGCTGAGTAAAATGCTCTTTTTTTATTATCACTTAGATTATTTACTTGTAATTGCTCATTTAGAGAATTTACTATACATGTATAACATGCGTATTCTGTATGTCTATAATAACTACTATTATTTGATGTATCTTTAACAAGTTTAAAATCTGCACTTTTGTATCCTACTAAATTTTGATTATTTTCTTGTACTTGTTCACAATTTATTTTATGGTATTGTCTTTCAGATATAAAATATAAAGTTTTTGGATTTATAAATTGCTTATTATTAGTGCTTGTTATTATTGCATAATTATTATATAAAGTATTTCCAACTGGCAACCCTTGCATAAAACTAATAATATTAATATTGGTTAATAATTTTTCCCAATCATCAGATGTCAATATTGGCATTGAAAATGTATTTGATTTCTCTGTATGCATACTGTATAGCATCATAGCATTATTTAAATTTTCTTGTATAGAATTTCTCATAATTTCTCTTTTATGTTGTGTAAATACTGATGATAATTCTTCTGGATTATTATTTGAACCAACTGCTAAAATTCTTGTATTATCATTTTTTAATTCATTATATTTTTGCCCATCACTTCTAATTGCATTATTTGGTCTTACAGTATCTAATAATTGTGAATTTGATAATATCTCTGAAGTAAAATTTAGCGCTTCTTTATAATATTTTATAGCACTGTCATCTTCTAGTTGTTCATTTTGATTTATATTACTTAAATATAATTTTTTTAAATTATTTACAGTAAACCAACCAGCTTCATCCTTATATACTTTTTTATTATTTATATATTTATAAGCAAATTCTTTACGTACTACAGTATTATTTTCTTCTACTGCAATAATTTCTTTTAGATTTTCTTTTGTTATAGTAATTCCATTTACTCTAGTTCCATCTGGACTTACTTTAGATGTATCTATTAAATATCCAGATTTTGAAATATATTCTCCACCAACATTTCCATATATTGTAATATAATTATCTAATGAATAGTTCACAACTAAATCATTTTGCCCCTTTACATACCTTGCTGAATAGTGTACATACGGTTTTAAAATATGTTCATATTTTGTTTTGGTTTCACCGTTTTCTTCATATATAGCTTCATTTGGTGCATATATATAATATCCATCATACAAAGTAAATACAATTGCTGGTATATATGGATTTATAGAACTTGAACTAGCTCCAGGAGTTCCTAAGTTTGATGCTAAACTTGTAAAAAAGGAATTCACTGATGCTTGTATATCTCTTCTTATTGAATCAGCATTTGTTGTATATTCACTATTTGCTGTGTTTAATTCAAATGATATTACAGCATCATGTGTTGCATCCATTAATTTTGTATCATATGATTGCTGTAATGATGCTGTATCGATTTGTGTTCCTATATATGCAGATAGTATTAATGTTACTGGTATTATTATTATTGAAAATATAACAGTCATGTTTTGTAATTTCATTTTTATCACCTTACTTAATAAATGCTACTTGCATTTACAGTTCTAGCTTAAATTTCTTCTATTAATTAAGAAATATATTATTTTTTGCCATTATCGCACTTCACTGCTAATGGGGCCTTATCACATTTAAAGATGCATTGACTTTCATTACAAAAATAATATATTTCTTCTTTCAAAATTTAGCATTAACTTAAAAATATTAGTTACCATTTGTCATAACGACTCCAGAATGTCTACCAGAAATATTATAAGAATCATTTCCACTTATGCTATAAAAGAAATTTTTAAGCATTTGTGCTATTGTTGTGTTGGTATTTTTTACATTTACAGATATTATATCTCCTTCTTTTAAGTTCATAACGCTTTTGTTATTAACTTTTTCCATTATTTGAGATGTATATTCTGAATAATAAATGTTTTCACCTATTTTATCTTGTGTAGTTTGGGATGTTTTCTTTCCTGGGTTTTCATCTAAAATTTTAGCTTCTAATTCAACTTCATAGCTGTTTCCTGTTGCTGCTAATGTTTGTACAAATGCATTATAATTATCTTGTGTTATTTTTCCAGTAGCACGTATATTATCAACAAATTCTACTGTTTCTGTTTGTACTCCTAATTGTGATATGTCATCATTTCTTTCGGATATAGACATAAGTGGAAATACGAACATAAGTATTGCTGCTAAAAATATTGCTACTACTGTTATTAAAGTATCGCCCATTTTACATTCCCTCCTTCCTAAGATTATTGTAATATATAAATTATTTCTAGTTTTTTATTTCCTTTTATTGTTTCTATTGAATCTTCACCATCTGTAACTGTTTGCCCACTTGTAGATATTTCTATAAATTTTTCTTTAAAATTTCTATTTTTGTATTGATATAAATTTTTTCCATAGTATGTTATACCATTTTTAGTATAGCTTCCATCTAAATTCATATCTGCTTTAATTCTTTCTACTGTATCTTTTTCAGGATCACCTATCCATGGTGATACAATATTAATATTTGTTGCCTTATCTGATTTTCCTTTATATAAATCTTTATCTAGTTGATTCATTATATTTTCATTAGTACCTAATTCGTAGTTTACTAAATCTTGAACTTCTTTTAGTCTTGCAGAAACTTCATTATATGTTTTTTTTGCATCTTCATCGTTTAATTTATCTTTTCTTTTTAATATATCATTCCAGTTTCCCATAAATCCTTCTGTAAATAAGTCATATCTAACTATTGCTTTACCTTTTTCATCAAAAATTGTTACTGCATATTGTTCTTTTGCGTATCTATGTATTGTTGGTAGTAATATTTCAAAGCTTACTATTCTTTCTTCAGCATTATAGGATTTTTCTGTAGCATATTCATAGTACTGTGTTTTATCTTTTAGTTTAAATATTGCTTCAGATGTTACTCTTGCTTGTCCTATAACTGAAAATGTTAATGTTAAAGCTATAGCAAAAATCAATACACCAAATGCAATTTTAAGTGCATCTACAGTATTCTCCATAATACCTCATTCCTTTTTAAGTGTTTTATTTTGTTTCTTTTTTTGTTATTTTTACACTTTCTACCAATCCTGTTTTCGTATTTTGTGTTAATACAACTTCATATATTCCACCTGTATTAATTGAAGCTCTTAATTTTGACATCTCATCTGCACCTAAGTTGTCTTTAGTTGCGCTAATTGTTGCCTCTCCTGTAATTGATACCAATTTACCATCAATATCTTTATTAGCACTATTACTTGTAATTATATTTCCAATAAGTGCTCTTACGCTTGATCCTCTTACGTTTTCTCCTTCATATGGTACAAAATTGTTATTAAACATTTGCTTTTCTGTTGCACTCATTTGTAATACTGCTTCGTCTATTCCTCCTTGTGCTCCTTGAAATACTAACATTCCTACTCCTATTAATAATATTGAAATTAGTATAGCTCCTGCAATTATTAGAGCTTTTGATGCATTCTCCATAATATTTTCCTCCTTTGATTTTTTAATACTTAGTTTATCTGTATATTTAATTAGATTATTCTAATCTAAAATTTAATAACTTTATTCTTCTAACTGCTCAAAAATAATTTTACTTATTTTTTTTGTTTTATCATTATATTCTATCTTGCTACATTTAAATTTTATTAAATTGAAATTTTTTACAAAACCTGTTATTCCTGTTTTTTCTATTGTTTCCATTTGATATGTTGTCTTTTTTCCTTCATTTAACATTATTACTTCTACTTTAATTGAATTATCGTCTTGTATGAAGAAACCTTTTTCATCTTTTGCTACCTCATTTTTTATGTTATTATTTATTGCTTTATTTATTATTGTTGTAACATTTGTACCAAAAACTTCTTTATCTTCATATATTTCATATTCTTTATTATATTCGTTTATATTGTTTATTTTTCTTATATTATTACTAATAATTACAGCTATTATAATAATTATTATAAAAATTACAGATAAAATATATATAAATGTTTTTTTCACAAAAGTTTCCCTTTCTTTATTATAATACTTTTTTCTAATTTTATCAACAGTCTTAGCAGTTTTTTAATCCTTTTTTTATTACTAATTAATGGTTTTGTATATAAAAATATCCAAATAGCATGTTAGCTTCTACATTTTATATCTGCATAATATCTTAGTAGTTGCTTCTTATTAGTAATTATTTATTTGTTTTTTGTAATTCTTATTTCTTTTACTTTTTTAGTATTAGTATCATATTTAGTAATATTACATGTAAACAATATAGGTGTATTTGGATCTGTGTTATTTTTTATGAATTCATATGTTTTATTTTCACTATATGTATCTATTCTGTTATTTTCATAAAACACTTTAATAAATAAGTTTTCTTCTTGCACTTTGTGATTATAGTCTTTAGCTAAATTTAGTATTGTTATAACATCTTGTGCTACTAAATCTTGTCTTTTATCATATATCTCAAATTGTTCATTAAATTCATATAGTACTTTCATTTCTATATTAGAATTTACTGTTTCAGAAAAATTCGCTATACCTGTAAATATGGCCATCATTAGAGTAAGTAATAATACACCTATTAAAATTTCTCCTGCAAATATTAATGCTTTTGCTGCATTTTCCATGTAAAATCACTCCTCTTTAGTCATAGATAATTCCATTTTCATACTCATTTTGATGCATTTTTCTTTCTGTAAACTGCATTTTGCTTACTCTTCCTGTAGTTTTATTATATTCTAACTTTGTACAGTCAAATATTCTTCTTTTGAAATCAGTAAATACTTCTTTATTATTACGAATGTTTTTTTGATAATCTTCAATTGTATACCACTTGTCAATTTTAAATGTTACATTGCCATGATTAATATCCCATCCTCCAGCTTGATTTTTATTTGCAACATAAACTATTTCTTCTTTCATCATAAATTCTACATCCATTATATAATTTGGTTCATTATATTCTTTTGTATATTTGTAATTATTATCTAATACTTTATTTATAACAGATATTACATCTGTACCTCTTAAAAGTTTTTTATTGTATGATTCATATTCTTTATTAAATGCTACTAGTTGTTCAATTTCTTTTTGGTCTTCTTCGCTTTTAAATAATGAACTAGAAGAGCCAAACATGGCTACTATTGCTGATATTATTAGTACAGCTACTAATAAACCTCCTGCTATTGTTAATGCTTTTGATGCATTTTCCATGTTTATCTCCTCCTTTTTTACATCATTTTAGTCATTGTATTAAATGAGCTTGTCATACTCATCATTCCAATTGCAACTAATGGAATAATTAAGTATCCAACGAATAGACATACCATTGGAGCAAATCCAATTCCTTTTCCTATCATTCCTTTTTTAGATATTAGTCTTTCATTTGATTCTTTTCTCTTCTCTTGATAATATGCTCTTTCTGTATCTAATTCATCAAATGCGTCTTTTATTGGTATTTTTTCAACTGCTGCTTGAAGACTTTCTATTATTCGTATAAATTGTACATATGATACATCATTTTTTAGTTCTTCTAATGCTTCCCATGCTCCACTTTCATAGTTGTTAACGCATTTTGTTATTGGTTCTTTAAATATATTTGCATATCTTTCTAGCCATTCTAATATTATTTCTACATTTACTCTTTCTATTTTCATTAGCATGAGTATAATTGTTTGAAATTGCATTACTTCATCTTCCATATCTAATTGTCTCATTTTTACTTGGAACATTAATATCCACATAGGTGCCATATATCCTATTGCTGAGAATACTAATGCAAGTAATACTTCAAACCATTTTAAATATTCACTATTTATTACCTTTAATTTTGTATATACTTTTTCTGAATGTGTATCTAACTCTTCATCTGTTGCACCTTCATAGTATTTTGAATATTTCATTGCATTTCGTATTTGTTCTTTAGTTGTATTTGGTTTGCCTTTAAATTTATCTAAAAAGTAATTATGTTTTTTTGTTGTTTCCATCGCTTTTTTTTCATCTGCTGGTGACATTTGTCCTAATATATTGTAATCACTGTCTGGTTGTTCATAAATATACTTAACTGAAATTCTATGTAATTGGTAGAACATAAATACTGATACTACACATGTTACTAATGTAATTGCAATTCTATTTATGTATAACCATTCTATTTTAGATTTAGATGCTGCATCTTTAAGTAGTCTAACTACTTTTCTATGGTCTCGTGTTCCTGGTTTTGGCATAAATAAATCTATTACTTTTTTTATTTGCTTGTTTTTATATAATTTTGCTTGCCATGGATTTTCTGTATTTTTCATGTTTGCATTTGTTGATGAATTGTCTTTGATTTTTCTAATTAGTATGTAACATATAAATGTAAGTATAAGTATTAATGTTTGTACTATTAATCCACCTTTTCCATTATAAAATTGTCCTGTAAAACTAAATTGTGATACTGCCCAATTTTTTACTGGTTCTAAAAATAGTATTGGCACTGCTGCAATTAAAGATAAGCTTTGAAATACATAATCTAATTTATCTCTTTTTAAAATTTCTAGTTGCATTTCTTGTGTTATGTTATTTAAGTTTTTTAAGTATAATGATGCTCCATTTGTATCTTTTCTATCTCCAAACTCTCTTGTTAAATATGATATTCCAGCAAATTCTTTTAGGTAACTGTTTGGTGCTATATCATAATATTTTTCTAATTCTGCTTCTGGATCATCAGATATTAATACTTCATATATTTTTTCTGCTTGTCTTGAAACTTCTAGCTCGTCATCTTGTGCTACTTCATATATTGCTTCTTCAACCATGTTTGTTTCATGGTATGCATGTCTTATTTCAGAGAAAAAATCTATTTGTTGTTTTAATAATTTGTTGTCTATTTTGTCTACCATTCCACCAATTACGGTTTCTATCATAAATACTTCAAAAATTAGTAATATTGCTAATAATAATGTATTGTTTTTTGCAAATATTATTATAAGTATTGTAAGTGGTATTAATATTAGTAGTGCATTTGTTAGTATTTTAGCTGATTGCCTTCTTGTTAAGTATTCGTCTTCTATATGTATTATTTCTAATCGTCTTCTTAGTTTTATTAAATATCTTTTTAATCCAGGAATTTTTATATATATCATATATAGTTTTTGATATATTACATCTGATGAAAACTTGTTACTTTCTGTTCCTACTTTTAATGCCATTGCCTGTTTTACATCTGATCTATTCATTCTTTTCATAAGAATAATATATGTAATTATAACTATAACAAATAATGCTGCAACTCCCATTAATCCATATATTATAATATTGTTTGACATTGACTAACAGTACCTCCCTTCGAAAGGTTTATCTTTTTTGTTTTTTATTATTTATTTAATTTTGTTCTACTGTTTTTGCTTTTCTTGTTCTTTTTGGTTTTTCTTGGCTTTTGTTTTCTTTTGTTTCTATGTAATCTCTACTTTTTAGTTTTATTCCCCAATTTTCTTCTATAAATTTATCAAATGCTTCAACATCTATTTCATCCATGTTGTTTCGCATTTCCTTAATATTTTCATCAGATATTTTATTTGTAAGTACATATTCTCCATCTATATATTCTAATATATTTACATATCTATATAATTGTCTATCTGTTACTTTTGTAAAATAATGTGTAGCATTATCTATAAATTTATCTATTTTTCCTTCTAATGTTTTTTCTTTTCTGTGGTCAAATGTATATTCGTTTTTATCTTCTACTGGTATACATTCTGTTACTCTTTCAATATATCTTCTTCCTCTAAAGTCTTTTACTAAGTGTATATCGAAGTTTAATACTTGTATTACTTGTTCTTCTGCTGTTTTTTCGTCTTTAAATACTCCTGTTCTTAACATAGAGTTTCTTAATGCTGTAACTAAGTTTGGAAATGTTTTAGCATGGTGAGTAAATAATGTAAATTTAGATGCAACTTGTGCTGCTTGTATCATCCAAGATGCAACAGGGTCTGTTGCAACCTCTCCTATTATGTTAACAGAACCATCAGTTTTTTTCTGAACATCAAGACCTTCTTGTCCTGAAATTGTTTCTGTTTCTCTAAATGTTAGTATGTTTCTTGTAGGGTATATTTTTCTTAAATGAAGCTCGAATGCTGTTTCTTGAACCCTTATATTCATTGTTTCATATATATTTTCTATCATACCCATTAGCATTGTTGTTTTACCACAACCTTGTTCTCCTGTAAGTGCAATAATTCTTGCTCCTTTTACTAAAAATTTTAGTAAATCTATTGCTTGTTCTTTTCCAGGAAAAACAATTAATTGTTCTAATGTTGCTCTTTTTACGTCAAATTTTCTTACAAAGAATGCCCATGTTTCTGAGAATGATGGTCTTACAACAACTACACGAGAACCATCTTTCATTTCATTAATTTTATAACCATTTGTATCTGATAACTGTCCTGGGTTATTATATTTATATATGTTTTGACATACTCTTTTTAATTCACTTTCTGTTCCAAATGATAAAAATGCAAGTCTTATAGATTTTCCTTGGAAGAATATCCATATACTATCACAAGCTCTTGGAACTTTATTTTCTAGTACTTGGTCTAAGTAATCTCCATCTGTTTGTGCAACTTGGCTTAAGAAAGATTCTGGAAGTCCAGATACACCGCCAGATACACCATCTATATTCATATCTCTTACTTCATCTATACTACTGTAACCTTTATAGTGTTGGTATATTCTTTGTGTTACTACATTTAGCTTGTCTGCAAAATTTAATACAAGTTGTTCTTTTTCATATATATCACTTATTTCTTCTCCTGTTATTACATATGATGGTTTAGATTCTCCTGAAATGTATTTTAATACTGCTAAATTATATTTTTTTATAATTTGTGTTAAAGCTTCATATCCAAATTCTTTTTTGTACATATATATTAATATATCAAATTTGTCTTGGTCTGTTAGTAATGATGGAATGTCGAATGGAATTGCTTTTGATATGTTTGTTTCATTTACTCCATATTCTCTTGAAAGTAAATCATATATTAATTCTTTTACATATTTTTTATCATTAACATCTCCATATGTACAACCTTTAAGTGCTTTTTTTAATTCGTATTTTTTCTTTTTTCTTCTTTTTAATTCTTCTTCTGAAAGACCTATATCATATAAGTTTATTTTTGTTATTTCGTCTAGCCTTCTTTTTACGAATTGTGTCATTTTATCTAAAGTATATGTTTTATCATCAACTTCTACTGTTTCTTCAACTTTTTGCTCTTTCTTTTTTGTTATTGAACGCATTATTATAACTCCTGCGGCTAATAAAACAATAACAATTAAGATAAAGTTAATTAGCATATTAGGTCTCCTCCTTACTTTATATTACATCTTCATTTGTAATTCTTGTATCTTATAAATTATTTTTTCTACTGCGTCATTTACTGTTTTTGTAAAATTCGCATTTCTATCTGTTGGATCTACTTTTCTTATTTTTAAGAATAAGTCTGCAACGTTTTCTTCACTTGCAGCTTCAAAATATAGTGTATTGTATGGTACTGCTGTTATATCTCTTCTTATTCCTGCATATCTAGAAATGTTTTTTATTGTATATTTTGAAAAGCTATCATATCTTCCTATATTTAAAATTATATTATCTTTTTTTAGTATTTCTTCATTATGTTTAAGAGCTATAAAATCATCTATCATTCCTATTTTTTGCTCTACATTTACAACTATAACATCTGATAGTGACAATATTTGTTTTGTAACTTCATCTTCTATTTCTTTATTTAAATCAATTACAATCATATCATAAAATTTAGATGCATTTTGTATTATCTCTCTATATTTTTCACGTACTTTTAGATATTCTTCATCTGTTGGTTTGTTTTCTACTTTTTTATATCCATATAATACTTCTAATCTATTTTTATACACTACTTTTGTATAATTTTGTATTGAATCTGGTGTCATTCTTCCACTATATGCTAATTTATATAATCCTTCTATTCCACTATCTAAATTTACTACTGGATTTTTTATTATTGATTTTATTAATGTTTTATTTTTTTCTGAACCTCCAAAACATTTTTCTAATGAATTGTCATCATAATTAGTTGATATAAGTAAAAGTTTGTAATTATGTTCTATTGCCATATTACATGCTACAGCAACCGCAGACATTGTTTGACCTGTTGCTCTTTTTGAATTACTCCAAAATGTTATAACTGACATAACTATGCCTCCCTTTCTATAACTCTAAATGCCTTTTTTATTTCTGTTGAAGATACATTTTCTAAAATATCTTCTACTACATATCTTAAACTATCTTTGTATTGTGTGCTTAACCTTTTTATTCTTGGTTTAGAAACTCTTTGGTTTTCTATTATTACTTTTTGATCTCCATTTTCAAGTGGTAAATATATTCTTTCTGCTACCCATGTTATTTTATAGTCTAATGATATAAAATTTAAGTATTCATCATCTGTTTTATTTATTTCTTTAGTAAATAATATTTTTGTTACATTTATTGGCTCTTCTAATTTTGAAAATATTTCTAATCCTTTTTTTAATGAGTACATATCAAATGATGTTACAAAATAGTTTTTATCATTTTGGCTTGTTTTAAATTGTTCAAATTCTAGTTTTGAGTCTATATCTAATAAAACAAAATCATAATTTAATTCTTTCTCATTTAAAACTCCAAATTCCCCTTTTATATCGTTATAGCTTTTAAATCCTACTGCTACATCAAATCTTTCAAATTCTGTAACATATGATTTAGCAGGATTTATAGCTGGAACTATATATCTTGTCTTTTCTGTTATTGTTGAATCTATTATTAGTACTCTTTTTCCTAAAGTTGTTAATATTTTAGCTACATATAACATAAAATCAGTTTTATCATATACCCCTATAAACCCTATTGTTTTCATATTTTCCTCCTAACTTACATTCCTAAATTTGCATTTAATGAATCAAAATATTCTTGTCTTGCTTCTTTAGCATTTGTTATTTCTTGTTGTGTTTGTGATTCTATATTTTCTTTTGCTTGTTCTGAATATTCATTTACTTTATTTTGTATTTCTTGACGTCTTTCGCCAATTGCACCTGCATATACTGAACCTAATTTGCTTCTTGCTTCATTTGTTATATTAGCATCTGCATTAATTAATGCTATAACTTCATTGCTTGGTCTATATGTAGGTGTTGCATTAGCTTGATTTCCTGGTTCTACATATGTTGTTGCATATAAAACTGAACCTGTTACTATATATGCTTCTACAATTGCATTACTCATTGCTAATGTTTCTTCTTCATACATATTTACCCATATAGTATCTGCTGTTGCTTTTTTTATACGCTTTTTTGATACTACTATATAGTCTTGTCCATTTGGTAATCTTAAACGTATGTCTATATAATTATCTATATTTAGGTTTTGTGGTAATATTACCATATTATATTGTTGCTCTCTTAAATCATTTGTTTGTTTTTCATTACTTTCAGTAATAGTTGATTTAGATAAAACTGTACCTTTTGTTAAATCTATTTTTGCTATAGTATTATCTGTTATATCATCTATCACTATAAAATCTGTTGGAATAACAGATTGTAGTACTGATTGTTTTTGTAACATGTCCATACTTATTTTTGTTCCAGATTTAACATCGCTTTTTAAAACATATGCTGTTTTGGTTGCTTGCTCATTTGCAAGTTTTTCATCTTTTAATTGTTTTAACTGTAAAAATAGAATTACTATTATTACAGCTCCTATTAAAAGTCCTATAAATATTCCTAATAGAACTGAATTTCTTGTTTTTCTTTGCATTGGGTTTGTTGCCATTTAAAACTCCTCCTTATATAATACAACAAATTTTTATCACTTATTTAATTGTACATCAAAAATGTGTAAAAAACAACAAAATAGATTGGTTGTAATTCAAAAATAATACTTGTGTAATATTATTGTAATATTGTTTTTAAATATCGTTTATATATTTGTTTATCGCCTCTGCCACACCGTGCTGAATTATTATCTTTTACAAAAACATCTCCTATATTATTTGCTTTTAACATACTTGCTCCCATGGCTACACCTAAACCTGCATTTTCAATCATTTCCTTATCATTTATGTTATCTCCTATTGCCATTACTTCTTCTTTTTTTATATTTAATTTTTCCATTAAAACTTGAATTGCTGTCCATTTGTTCACATTTTCATTGGATATTTCAGTATAAAAATATTCTATTGGAATTTCTTGTGTTCCACACATTATACTTTTTCTAGACATATGTTCAACCTCTAAAACTTCTATATTTGAAATGTTTTTTAATTTGCGAATTATTCCTCCAAATATTGCTTTATCACTATCACAAATAGTAATTTTTAATATATTTATATCTTTATTTTCTTCTATAAATTTATACACATTATCTACTATATTTATATTTGTTCTTTTTTCTTGTGGTCTTTTACTATTTTCATTATGATAATATAAAATATTATAATTTAATGTTTTTGCTAAGATACTATCTTGTGTATATACATTATAATATATACTATTTTCTTCACAAATGTTTATAATTTTTAATACTTTTTCTTTTTGCATAAAAGCATTGAATATTATTTCTTCTTTTTGCAAATCATAAATTAAAGTACCATTTCCACAAATAGTATATTTGTTTGCACCTATTTCTGTAGCAATATTTCTAACTGAATCTGGCATTCTACCAGATGCTATTACCACAATAGTTCCATTGCTTATTGCTTTTTTTATTGCTTCTTTATTTTCATTACATATTTCACCATGTGAATCTAACAAGGTTCCATCTAAATCTATTGCAACTAATTTATACATTGTTCATCTCCTATATATTTTTTTACATTTTATTATACAAATAACCAAATATTTTTTCAATAAAAATTTCAAATTTTATAAAGAAAAAATTTCCAGTTTAAAATGAAATATTCTGCACATTATATATAACGAAGAAGCAAGAATGTTTTTTCAAAAATGTAAATAACTTTACAGGAGGTGAAACAACAATGGCATCAAACAATAGTAATATAAAAGTAGTTCCAGAAGCTATGGACGCTTTAGAAAAATTCAAATATGAAGTAGCTAGCGAAGTTGGTGTAAACTTAAAACAAGGATATAATGGTAACTTATCTTCAAAAGACGCTGGTAAAATCGGTGGTAACATGGTAAGAAAAATGATACAACAAGCTGAAAACAATATGATTGGTAAATAGTTTTTTATACTAGATTATCTGTAGATTTTTGGCAGAAATATAATTTTTGTTTTTTTACGAAATAGATTTGTCTATTACATAAAAAGGCAGGAATTGTATTCCTGCCTTTTTTTATTTCTTTTATACACTACTTTCGATTTTATTGTGTATTTTTTAACTTATTGTTTTTTTATAAAGTATCTCTTTGTAATACTTTTAATAATAATTAATTTAAAAACTGCTACTAACAACGTACTTATTTTGCATAAGTAATTTTAGTTACATCCTAAAATAAAAATAGAGAATATTTTACCTTTATAGTGGTCTTTATTCTCTATTTTTATATTTATTCTGGTTCAACTATTCCATAGTTTTTAGAATCTTTTAATTTAAATACTACATTTACTTTATTTGTATCTATATTTACAAAAGTATAGAAAATATTTTGTGGTTTTTCTTGTAGTACTAAAATTGCATCTTCTATAGACATTGGTTTTGCTTCATAGTATAGTGTTTTTATAACTTCATTTTCTACTTCCTTTATATTATTTGACATATTTATTATTTCTTTTTGCTTTATAGATTCTTCTTTATTTTGCCTATCTTTTTTTGTTTTCATTTTTCTTATTTGTCCTTCTAATATATCTATGTCTTTGTCTATAGCAGCATATAAATCTCTATGTGCTGTTACAGCTTTATATGTATCTGCATTAGTTTTTACAAGTAATTCTGCTATTTGCTCATTTTTCTCACATTTTATTGTTGCATTAACATCAAAATCTTCCCCAAAATATTTTGCTAATCTTTCTACTTTTTTTTCTACATAGTCTTTTATTGCATCTGTAGCTTTTAAATCTTTTCCTGTTATTTTAATATTCATAACATTCTCTTCCTTTCTTGTTTCAATTTGTTATTTGATTTATTTGATTATATACTAGTTGATTATTTTTTTCAATCATAAAAAACAATATTTCTAAAATAATTCTTCTAATTTGTATTCTTTTTCTAATTTTCCATTCAAATATAGCTTTGATATTATTTCTAATTCCTTTATACAATTCTTTGGTATATTAAAAGAAAACAATTTTTTTGGTGGTGATAGAACTATATATTTTATTGCATCTTTTGTACTTTGTGAGATTTGTATTATACTTTTATCTTGTTTGCCACAAATCCCACATTTGAATCCATTATCTTTTAAACTAAAATATATTAAATTGTCTGTATCATTACAATTTGTACAACATTGTATATTGGGGGTAAAGCCTAATATACATAAAAGTCTTAATTTAAATATTGCAATAGTTAAATTTAAGTCTTTATCTGTTTCTGAAATAACATATAATGTGTTTAAAAATAGCTGTAATATTTTATAACTATTTTCATTTTCATTTGTTACATCATATATTATTTTTGTTATATGTGATGCATATTTTAATTTATCTAAATCTGTTCTTAGATTATAAAAAACTTCTATTGTCTCACATGAGTTTATATTGTATGTACTTGCTCCTTTATACAAAACATATTCACCAAAGCATAAAAATTGGCTCCCTGCAAGAAGTGCACTTTTTTGTCTTCTTGCACCTTTTGCAGCACATCCAATTTTTCCGAAAACCTGGTGTTAACATTGTAAGCATTTTGTCATAATCACCCATATTACTTTCCGATATTATTATTCCATTTGTTTTGAATGTTCCCATTTTCTTCCTCATCTATATTTTTTTCCATATTTTTTACTTCGATAAATTCTAAAAATGTATTTATATTTCCTGTATTTTTAAATGTATTCCATGCTATTTGCTTAATCATAAAATCACTCCTTGATTCTTAGTATTCTTCACTTTTATCTTTTGCTTTTTTTGCTTTTTTATTCAAAATTTAATCAAATTTAAATTTTTTAACAATAGAATCTTTTTCTTGCCAGTCTTCATTTACTTTTACCCAAGTTTTTAAATTTATTTTTGTTTGTAGCATTTTTTCTAAATCATGTCTTGCATATGTTCCAATTCTTTTTAGCATACTTCCATTTTTTCCTATTATTATTCCTTTATGTGAATTTCGTAAACAATATATTATTGCCTCTATATCATATATTTCATCTTCATTTTTTGTTTTTCGTAGTTCCATTTTTTCTACTACTACATACAAACCATGCGGAATTTCTTCATCTAACAATTTTAGTGCTTTTTCTCGTATAATTTCTTCTGCTAATTGTCTCATTGTTTGGTCTGTATATTCTTCTACATCGTAGTATGCAGGACCTATTGTTAATAATTTTTCTATTTCGTCTAACACTATTCCGTGTTTTATCATTTTTTAATGCAGATATTGGAATTACAGCACTAAAGTTATATTCCTTACTATAAATATCTATTAAAGATAATAATTTTTCTCTTTTTACTAAATCTATTTTGTTTATAATTAAAATAGTTTTTCTTTTTGCTTCTTTTATTTTATCTAATATTATTCTGTCTCCTTTTCCTATTTGCTCACTTGTTGCTTCTATTAAAAATAAAATAACGTCTACATCTGTCACACTTCCAAATGCTGTATCTATCATTGTTTTTCCAAGTTTATTTTTTGGTTTATGAATTCCTGGTGTATCTATAAATATTATTTGAGAATTTTTTCTATTAACTATTGCACGTATAGCTGTTCTTGTAGTTTGTGGTTTATTAGTCATTATTGCTACTTTTTCTCCCACAAGAGAATTAATTAAAGTAGATTTTCCTACATTGGTCCTTCCAATTATTGAAACAAATCCAGATTTAAAGTCTTCCAATTTTATTCCTTCCTTTATTATACATTTTCTTATTCGCTAATTTTGTAGAAATTAGTAAATAGAATATATTTTTTATAATTTACATAGAGTATATCATAAATTCCCAAAAAATTGTATAATTTATATAATTTTTTTGTTGTAAATAAGACTAAACTAGTGTATAATTAAATATGCATTACATGGGGGTGTAATTGGTTTCGACAGTAATCTAGCAGTATAAATAGCGAGTGGTGGATTCTCGTTTGCCACCTTAAAAAACGGGAAATAAAGATAAACGCTAGAAATAATGAATTAGCATTAGCTGCCTAAGAGCAGCTACGTCTTAGTATAAATGCCTACGATTATACCAAGGCGCCAAATTAGTAGGAAACGAAACTATTTTTGCTTCGCAAATAGTGGGTATTTAGAAGCTACCAATAAATTAAGTTTGTTTGTTAACTTAATTTTGCGGGAATCAAAAATAACAAACTGAACTCGGAGAAGTTTATATGAAAGGGTTATTGGACAGGAGTTCAACTCTCCTCACCTCCACCATTATTTCCTAAAATGAACCTTATTTATTTTCTTGGTGGATTTGCCATAAATGTATAGTTATAATAAGTGTGTTGTCGAGATAAACCATATATAAAATTTCCCTGTTAACCATATATACAGTCTTGCATTTTATGTGAATTTATCTTATAATATATGTATAAAACACCTAGGAGGTTCAGTATGAAAATTCATAATTGTCGTCAATGTCCATTCAAAGTAGCCTGTTTTGAAGAAGGCTATGATTCTGCATGTGTTTATGAAAGAGAATTGCATAAACGGTTTGAACGTATAAAAAATTACATCAAATATAATCAGAAGATATTGAATGAAAAGTTTCCTAAAAACTGGCGAACTAAAATTGGAAAAAAATAGTCATAATTTATTAATTGTGATTAGCCACCAGACCAATTGTCTGTGGCTTTTCCTTTTATTTATCTATATTTTCATACTGCCACTTTAACACAGGATATCCTCCTTTTATATTCTTGCTATCTTCAACATATGTATCACCTAATTTACTTTCTCATATTTTTGGCACACTTCTATCTATTTCAATTTTCCAATGATCTACTATTACTCTATCTCATAATACTATTTCTAGCCTTTCTCTTGCTGCTTGTTCTTTATAATTCTCTCCTGCTTTTGTGCTTTATCAAACATTCCTACTTGCATTATTAGATTTACACTTATTCCTGCTAAAATTATTAATACTATTATTGTTATTATTAATGCTATTAATGTTATTGCTCTATTTCTTTTTATATCTGACTTCTCTACCAACTTTTTAGTTTTCTTTCATCATTATTCTCCAGATACTATTCTATTTAAAATACAACATTGTTCGAAATCCTACATCTGTATGAGTATCTGCCCCCATACCAGCACATCGAAAGGTTAATGTACTGTTAATACTACGTAAACATCCTCCACGCAACATATATGTGTTTGAAATACTATCATTATAATTAAAATTTTTTATATATGCAGCTTCATTGGTCCATTCCCATAAATTTCCTGCTACATCATATAAATTTTGTTTTTTTGTCTGCTCCGTTGCTCCTGTTGTTAATATTACATATGAATTCGCTTCTGCATTTGTTCCGTGTTATTCCATTTGTACTTTTGAATCCATTTGTTGCTCCTTCAATTACATCTGTATAATATCCTCGTAAATTTGTTAATGCCACATCATCATAATTTCCCCAGTTTGATGTTGTTATGTCTACTCCATTATCTTGCATATATTTCATCATCATATCCCATCCGTATTCCTGTAATTAATGTACTTGTTACATATTGATGGTTTTCATACATCCTTCTTGTCATTTCAACTGCTGTATAATAATCTGCATGATAATATGGTACACTATTGGCTTTTGATACTATATTGCCTGTTGCTTTGTTTGTTCCTCCTGTTGTTAATATCCCTATTTGCCTTGCTGTAAAGTCATAATTTTGCCATTCCCACTCTACAGCTTCTATTGATACTTTTTCAAATAAAGATGCATTATTATCAAATGTTACACTATTTTGAAAATTACCTGTTTCTTCATTATATGTTGCTACCCCTGCTTCATATCTTCCTATATAGAATCCTTCATATTTCCTTACCTGATTATACTCTGCTCCACTTGTTTCTACATCCCATTTTGCATTTTCTTTTCCGCCAATCTATCTTTTTATAATTTTCTATTTTACATGGTATCCATACAAATTGATTTCCTTTTAATTTTGTTGCATATTCATGTGTTGTTTTATCTAAATTAATATCATTTTCATTTTTTGTTTCTGGATTATATCCATATCTATCTGCTTCGTTGTCTGATATTACTACACCTTCATTTATTTTGCCTCCAACATAATAAAAACCTATTGGCACTGGCACTGTTTCTCCATCTCCTGTTGATACTGCATATACTGATGAAACTTTTTTTGATGTTTCTACTTCTTTTCCTGTTTGGGTTGATACTAAAGATGGTGTAGTTGTTGTCCATTCATCTGGTAATTTTACTATTGTTCCTGCTTGTGTATTTTTTGTATTATCAGGCAACTTATCTAATCCACTTATTTTTTTATATAATTCTTCTAATTCCTTTTTCTCTTTTTCTTGTTCAGCTAAATACTTATCTGTTGCAAGTCCGTGCTTTGTCTAATATTCCTTCATTAAGTACAAAATTTATTACTACTCCTGCTAATATTAGTAATATTATTATTGTTATTACTAGTGCTATTAATGTTATTCCTTTCATTTCCTTTTTTTCTTCCATAGATTTATTATATTTTTTCATTTATTAAACCTTTTCTCCCTTTCATATTTTATCTTTTGTCTATTTTCCCCATCACTTATTTTTATATTCATATTCTATGTTATTTATTTTTTATTGTCAATGTTTTTCACATTTTTAGTGATTATATTTTTATTGCTATTATGTGTTTGTTTTCATAATATGTTTTCTTATTAATCTTATTTTTTAATCTCTACAATAAAAAACTGCATCTCTACAGTTTTTTATCACTTATGAATTTTCTAATTTACAATCTTTACATTATATTATTTGAGTTCTGCTAATCTTTTTAATTCTACTTTGTTTACTCGTTTATTTTTTACCTTATTTTCAACAAGTATTGCAATATTGGAAAATGATATCCTCCTGTTGCTTCCATAACAATTCTTACTTCATCATCAAATCTTTTTAGCATAGATGATACTTCTGATAATTCTTTTTCTGTGTGATTAATTTCAAAAGGCGAACTTACTAATTCTACATAGGGCTTAATATACATATGCTACTTTTTTCCTTTGATACATCAATTCCTACACTTATCATTTTTTCCCTCCGTTTTTATAAATTTATAATTGTTTCCACCTTTACTTATTACAATTCATTTTGGTTAGTTACACGAAAGCCTTTTATGGTTTCAACCTGCTTAATCGAACTTTTATAATAAGAGATGGCTAACAGTTTTTGTCTCGGATGTATTAATCCATAATTTCCATCGTTAGACCAATTACCTCTCTTATTATAAATAAAAATAAGTGTAAAGTTAATCATTTATATGATTATCAATTACACTTTTATAGTACCAAAATTCCCATAAAAAAACCGCTTTAGAAATTTTAATCTAAAACGATTTCGATTTTCAAATTGTCCAGATGTCTGGACGATTAAACATACTTTTATAATTGGGCAACTGCAGTTGCCTAATTTATACCTATTTTAATTTTTCTTCCATTTCACTCTCAATTTCTTCAACAGTTGGTAAATTTGATTTTAAATCTTCTGGTATTGCTTTAATCAATTCATATTCAGAAATTCCAATAGGCTTATTTATATCTTTTAATGCATATTCTGCTTTTACTTTGTTTTTTTCTTTACATAACAGAATACCAATAGTTGGATTATCTTCTTTTGGTTTTAATATATCATCTACAGCTGATAGATAAAAGTTTAATTTTCCGTGCAAATTCTGGTTGAAATTCTACTGTTTTCAACTCTATTACTACATAACATTTTAATTTTAAATGATAAAACAATAAGTCTATGTAATAATCATCTCCACCAATCTCTAAATGATATTGTCTGCCTACAAAAGCAAACCCAGCACCTAGTTCTAATAAAAATTGAGTAATATGTTTTACTAATTGGTCTTCTAAGTCTTTTTCCTTGTATTGTTTTGATAATGTTAGAAAATCAAATATATATGGATCTTTTAATGTTTGTACTGCTAATTCTGATTGCACTGGTGGTAATGTTTTAGGAAAGTTGTGTGTTTTTTCTTCTGTTGAAGCTCTATCGTATAACCCATATTCTATTTGATGAATTAAAACATCTCTTGCCCACCCATTTTTTATAGTTTCATTTATATACCATATTCTTTCATTTTCATTTTTAATTTTGCTCATTAAAACAAGATTATGTGACCAACTAACTTTTGAAAGTTCTCCTTTTATATCTAAATAATTTGAATATGTTTTTGCAAACTGGCTCATATATTTAAGATTTCTACTTGAATATCCTTTTGTACCTGGAAAAGCTATAGCTATATCATTAGATAATGTATCTATTACTTTTGCTCCCCAACCTTGCTCTTTCTTTTTATTCAAAATAATATTTCCAATATCCCAATACAAATCTAATAATGTTATATTCGTTGAAATAACAGCTCTTTGTTGTGCTATTTCTATTTTTTGGATAATCAATTGCAATGTTTCTTTATAATCATTTGGTAACAGTTCACTTTTCAATTTATTGCCTCCTTTAATTGGGCAACTATGGTTGCCTAATTTCAATTATTGTTTTCATTATAACATTTATTTCCAAAAACTTCATTATAAATTCAAAAAAAGATGAACTTGTAATTATATTTTTTACAAATCATCTTTCAAATATGTGAAAATTTTATAATTTCTAAATTGTAGCTAGGAGGAAACCTTTGCTATTACTACATTTTAATTCTTCGTCATAAGAGAATAAAATTGTTATTATTAGTGCTATTAATGTTATTGCATTATTTTTTCTTATATATGAATTCGCACTCTTTTCTTTTTGTTTCATTTTTTGACTCATTTATTTCTCCTTTGCCTCTTATTTATTTTTTCCTTTTCTTTAAAATGTATTCATAATTTTTATAAAAAACGTTATCGCATTTTTATTTATTATACATGAATCAGAAATTATAATATTTAAGTTGCCAATGGAATATAGGATAACCTTTATTTAATTGATGTTCATCTTCTATCCACACTTTATCTGCTAAACTCTGAGCTGTAGTAAGTTGTGTATAATTATTGATTTGTGTGCTTCCTGTATTTGCTTTTCCTATTATTTCCCCTACTCCCATTGTAGTGCCACTTGTAGACATTTTTCCAACATTATAACAGTTTTTAACTAATCCTCCTTCATGTAAATATGGACTAATTCCTCCAATATATATTCCTCTTCCTTCTGCTGTTACATTTCCCATATTATAACAATTTTCTAATTTAGATGCTTGTGTTGCACCAGCAATACCAGCTCCCATTCCAGCATTAAAATTATTAGTTGTTACTTTACTAGCTCTTGCTATTATATTAGCTTTATTATAACTATTATAAATTTGCACATTTTCTCCATATCCCATTATTCCTGCGACTTGTGCGTATGTTATAAGATTATTAACCAATGTTGTCTTTACACTTATTATTTCTCCACTTTCTATTCCACAATTATATATTTTAGCACCTACTTCCCTTGCACATCCTACTATTCCACCTGATATCGGTCCATCTCCTTGTGCATAGCAATAGTCCCAATCATTATAAACATATACATTTTTCATTACCAAATTCTGAATTGTTGCACTTCCTATCTCTGCAAATAACCCTTGACTCCTTTGATTGTTACTTTTTATATATAAATTTTCTATTGCATGATAATTCCCTTCAAATGTTCCCCAAAATTTTTTGTCTTCTTTTCCAATTGCAATCCATTGGTTTTCTTCTGATCCTTCTAAATCTATATTTGCCATTACTCGTACTGTTCTTCCTTCAAATGTCCTTCCACTATTTACTTTATCTCTGAAATTTTCCATGTCTTGCCTGTTCCATATGTCCATATCTTCTGTTATGTCTGTTACTTCTACTTTTGCTATTTTGTAGTTTCCATTTTCATCTTTTGCATATATTGTATATATGCCATTTTCTGTTATTTCTTTATTTATTACATATGCTCCATCTACTTTTTCTGGTACTTCTATTAATTCTCCATTTACTATTATTTCACTTATTGTTCCATCATATGCTATATTTCCTAATATATTTGCATTTACATAGTCCTCTCTTATTTTTGCTTCTGCACTTATTTTTATATTCTCATTTTGTGTTCCTTTTCCTAAACTATTTCCTATTTTTGGTACACTTCTGTCTATTTCAAATTTCCAATCATTTACTATTACTATATCTCCTATTACTGTCATCTCTTGTTTTTCTAAATTTTTATCTATATATTCTCCACTATTATAACTACTATCGCTATATTTTCCTATACGTAAATCTGCTAATGCTATTTCTAATTTCTCTCTTGCTTCTTGTTCTGAATATGCTGTTCCTGTTTTTTGGGCTTTTTCTACTAATCCTTCATTTCCTATTATTAATCTTATTGTTACTCCCGCTAAAATTAATAGTACTATTATTGTTATTACTAGTGCTATTATTGTTATTCCTTTCATTTCCTTTTTTTCTTCCATAGATTTATTATATTTTTTCATTTATTAAACCTTTTCTCCCTTTCATATTTTATCTTTTGTCTATTTTCCCCATCACTTATTTTTATATTCATATTCTATGTTATTTATTTTTTATTGTCAATGTTTTTCCACACCATTTAGGACCTTCAATATTAATTACTCCAAAAATTTCTAAATTTTCTTCTATATGCTTATCTATTAACCTTTGTATATATCTTTTTTTGTTAATTTCACTAAATTCACCTATTTTATTAAGATAGCATATTTTTAAATTTATTTCAATACATTGTGCGTTTTTTGAGTACTTTATTGTGCATTTTTTGACATATTTGTTGTACAATTTTTAGTAAACCTATTTTAAAAATATTCTTATAAGAAATAATAATTATACATCCAAATTCTCATACTGCCACTTTAACACAGGATATCCACCATTTATGTTCTTGCTATCTTCAACATATGCATCTCCTAATTTACTTGCATATGTTTTCAATTCTTCTCCTGCAACTGGTGTTGCTCCTGAATTAGAATTATTATATCTTCCATATGATGCCCCACATCCTGTTAGCCAATAATTATTTGTTGTTATTACTTGTGTTCCTGCTGTTACTAATCCTGATATACCAAATACTCCATTTCCACTTAATCTTCCTATAGAATAACAATTTGTTATATTATGTTGTCCTGTTTCTTGACTACTACCTATTATCCCTCCTGTATATCTATACCCATATACACTACCTATATTATAGCAATTTATTATATTAGCATCAATAGCTGAATATCCAGCAATTCCTCCTGCTAAATAGTCAATACTCATTGAGCCAGTTGTTTTTGTTTTTATACTTCCAGTATTATATGATTCAAAAACTTTTGCACTATTATACAATATTCCTACAATTCCTCCTACACTATGAGAACTTGTTATATCTCCAATATTTGCGCATCTACTTATTTCTGTATTATTTGACCAACCAACTATTCCTCCTGTATATGCTGTTCCTAAAACTGTTACTTTGTTTACACATTCTATTATTCTAGAATATGCTACATATCCAACTATACTCGCAACCCTTTGATTCCCTATAATGGTTCCATTATCCATAGTTACACCTTTTATAGTACTATTATTAATATATCCAAAAAGTCCTTTATAATCTTCATTTGTATTTATATATATATTAGAAATTGTATGTGCATTCCCTTCGAATGTTCCTTTAAATACTAATTCTCCTCCTGTTCCTATTGGTATCCATTGATTTTCTTGTGTACACCCTAAATCTATATCTGCCATTACTCGTGCTGTTCTTCCTTCAAATGTTCTTCCTGCATTTACT
>CAOKHI010000024.1 GCA_948468275.1 uncultured Clostridium sp.
CAAAACTTTGATACGGGGCTATTTTTTGTACCACCCTTTGGGTTAAAGTCTGGTACATTTATAAAGCTTTATATAAGTAGATTAAATCTAAGTTAGCATTATTGTGCTAATTTCTTTATATCTTTAAAAGAAGAAAATTTTAAAGTGAATATAATGAAATTAGCACAGTAATGCTTATTTTTTGCCTTCGAAAGAAAGGATTTTTAAAGTGAATATAAAAAAATTAGAAAGAAAAATTCAAAATATTACTAATGATGAACATTTCAAAATTAGATTAGGACAAGAATATGATGCAGTTTCTATTGCATTTCAAACAATTATTGATAATATAGCAAAACTAAATGATGCAATTGGAAATGTTGAATATGTAAAGAAATATTATGCTGATTTATTTAATACAAGGCATAAATATATGAATTTTATAACTAATTGTGAAGATATATCTTTTCTAATGGAAAAGAGAAGAAGGGAATTTATAATTCAATTTATTGATTTTATAGAAGAACTTTGCAGAAATGAAGATCTATTAGAAATTATGAAAGATGATTTTCCTAATCTAATTGAAGTATTAGAAACTATTAAAGAAGATAAAGAAAACCTAGTTGGAATATATGAAATTGTAGATTATCTTGAAAAGTGGATTGATATAATTTCTTATGATGAACCAGATAATTATTTTATAGAACTACTTGATGAAGAATTTGAAGATTTTTATGAGTTATATTTTGGAAAGAAATAAAGTATAATGAAAGAACAAGAAGCAATAAATTATCTGGAAACACTTGAGAAAGGTCAATACATAACTGTAAATATTCCAATATTAGGAGATGAGAATATTCCTGTAACTGCAATGTATATGGGAAAAGATAATAACAATAGATACAATTTCCTCGATACAGGTAAATTTATATTATCAAAGGAATTTATTGAAAGAGGAAAAGTTACAATAGAAAAAGAGTTTGACGGCGAAAAAGCAATGGAAATTCATGCAAAAGTCAGACAAGAACAAGAAAAGAAAATGAAAAAGAATAGAGATGCAAGATAGAGCTAGTTGTTTTAAATATAATTAGTTCTTTTTTTGTTGGAAGGGAGAATTGCAATGAATACTAATGTTGCAGAATTACTCTATCCAAAAAGTGCTAGTAAAGAAATTTCTTTTATGTTTTATAACTATAAAAAAATCAACAAGTTAATAGAAAATAGAAGAGAAACAATAATGGACAGAATGAATGGAAGTACAAGAGCATGGCTGAAAGGAATAAATCAATCTTCTAATTCATTTGAAGATATTATTATTAAATTAGATGAAGATAGAGTAATAAACAGATATAAACATTGGAATGAATTTCTATCTTCTTTCTTTAATATACTAAAGACTTATGAAAGACCTATTTATTATAGGTTTATTGTATTAAAGTATTTTAAGAATTTAGATAATGAAGAAATAATGGAAATTTTGAATGTTAATAAAAATCAATTAAGAGATATTAAAACAAAAGTTATATGGCTGACTTATAAATATGCCATAAAAGATAAACTATTTGAACTGGAGGTGCAGAATAATGTCGCACTGTAAAGTTATTTCAATAGTTAATCAAAAAGGTGGAGTTGGTAAAACAACAACTGCACTTAATTTAGGAGTTGCATTAGTACATGAAAATAAAAAAGTTTTGCTTATTGATGCAGATCCACAGGGGAACTTAACAACATGTTTAGGTTATTACAATGAAGATAAAGTTTATAATAGTTTAGCAACTTTAATGGCTTGTTCTATATGTAATAGTGATTTAGGAATTGATGAAACAATATTACATCATGATGAAGGAGTTGATTTTATTCCATCACATTTAGATTTGTCTGCAATAGAATTTACATTAGTTGATACTAAAGATAGAGAATATAAAATGGCAGATTCAATTTCATCTTTTAAAGATAATTATGATTATATAATAATTGATTGTAGCCCAAGTTTAGGAATGTTGACTATAAATGCTCTTGCTTGTAGCGATAAAGTAATCGTTCCAGTACAGGGAGAATTTTTAGCAGCTAGAGGTGTTGGACAATTATTAAATAATATTTCAAGGATACATCAAAATATAAATCCTAATTTAAAAGTTGGTGGAATTTTATTAACTTTAATTGATAAAAGAACTAATTTATCAAAAGATGTAAAAAAAGCATTAGAAGAAAACTACGGTAATATAGCTAAAGTTTATGAAACTGAAATTCCAAAAGCAATCAATACTGCGAAATCAACTTCAACAGGTAAGAGTATATTTACTTATGATAAGAATAGTCCAGTTGCTACTGCTTATAAAAACTTTGCGAAGGAGGTAATTGCAGATGAAAGAACAAGAAACAAAAATGAAATTGCCAGGTTTAGATGAGTTATTTACAACGCAAAAGCAAAGAGATGATAAAGAGAAAGATTATATTGAAGATATTTCGATAGAACTTATTGACGACTTTCCAAATCATCCTTTTTCGGTAAATGATGATGAGCTTATGGATAATATAGTGAAGAGTATAAATAATAATGGATTTATCCCTCCATCCATTATTAGACCTAAAGAAAATGGTAGATTTGAAATGGTTTCAGGACACAGAAGAAAATTAGCTTTTATAAAAGCACATAAAAATAAGATGCCTTGCATAAAAAAAGAATTAACAGATGATGAAGCTACAATTTTAATGGTGGATACAAACATTAATCAAAGACAAGAAATACTACCTTCAGAAAAAGCATTTGCATATAAAATGAAATATGAAGCACTAAAACATCAGGGGAAACGAACCGATTTGGAAATAAATGAAACTTCGTTGCCAATGGAAACGAAGTTAAGAACAGATGAAAAAATAGGAAAAGAAAATGGAGAAAGTGCTACACAAGTGTTTAGATATATAAGGCTTACTTACTTAATGCCAGAACTTCTAAAACTTGTAGATGAAAAAAGAATTGCTTTTAGACCAGCAGTAGATATTTCATATTTACCTGAAGATTATCAATGCGTGATTTTAAATACCATAGAATATGATGATATATCCCCAAGTGTTGCTCAAGCTGTAATGTTAAAGAAAATGGCACAGGAGGGGACATTAACTTTAGAGAAGGTAGAAGCATTACTAGCTAAACAAAAGCCAAATCAACGAGAATATACTAAAATCCCCACAGAAAGAATAAGCAAACTAATACCAGAATCAATCAAACAAAAAGGACAAGTTGAGGATTTTATTGTTAAATGCGTTGAAGATTATATAAAAAGGCAAAGAAATAAAGAAATGGCAAGATAAAAAGAGTGGGGACATCTTTTACTAAATTCCCCCTTACAAACCCCTTTATATTACTAGCTATTATACTAGCTAAAAAGAGAAATATATTATATTAAATATATATAAATACACGATAAAGGAGATGATGTATTATGATTTAATTCATACATTTCCATTTTTTGTTTTTAGTTTTTATAATATAAGCATAAGGAGAGTGATTGTTATGAAAATTAAATTAACACTAGTAACTTTAAGCTTAATTATTGCAATGGTTTCTGGAGTGAAATCAAATTATTTTAATAAAACTAAAGAAATGAAAAATCTAAATACTGTTTCAAACCAGGAGGTAGTGATAGAAGATCAGAGTATTATTAACGAGAATGATCAAGCTGATGTAGAACAAGAACAAATCGATAATAATGAAATTAAGAATGAAGAACCAAAAGAAATTGCACAAGAACCAATTGTACAAGAAACACCAAAAACAACTAATTCTCAAAATAATAAAACTACTAAAAAAACAGAAACAGTAACTAAACAACCTACTACACAGGAAACAACACCTAAACAAGAACCAAAAAAGGAAAGTGTTGTTGAAACACCAAAAAAAGAAGAAAAACCACAACAACAAGTTACAAAGACAATAACTGAAAGTGATTTAGAGTATTGGTGCGTAGGAGGTGGAAAACATCATGTTGCAGGAGATAAGTCAAATGAACATGGCTATTATTCAAGTTGGAATGAAGCAAATCAAGCTTTTGAAAATTATACAAAGGGATGGGCATCTGTTCAATACAAAATAAGTCAATGTAGCTGTGGACTTTACTATTTCTGGGCAATAAAATAAAAGATAATTAAATAAAAAAATATAGAAAGCTTTAACAATAGTTTAAAACTAAAGTTAAGGCTTTTTTTATTGGAAAAAAGAAAGGAATTGATAAAAATGAAATTAAAATCAAAAAAGATTATGGCAATAGTATGTTTAATATTAATTTTATTAACATCTATGCCTATTCAAACATTTGCTGCTTTTATAACAGATATTAACAGTAATGCAGAATTTGGAGTTGTTCCAGGAAGTCTTGAAAATTATGGACATGAATTACATTATGCAAATTATCAGGGAACAACTTATTTTACTTTTTGTACTCAATGGGGAGTTAAATCTCCAAATGGTTCAGAATATACTTATAACGGAGATTTTATAGTACATTATAGAAATAATTTACCTCAATATGAAAAAATGGCTGAAATGATTTACTTTGGATATACCATGAATTATGGAGTTGGCATTCCATCAAGCACAGAAGCTGCAAGAGCAGCATGTGCAACACAACAATATGTTTGGGAATGTCTAGGTAATGCTCCTGGAAGAGATGCGTGGAATGGAAACTATATGAATTCAGGAATGTATGCAGATTGGCTTGCACAGACTGAAAATTTATATAATCAATATCATGGTAACACATCATTTAATGGAACAACTAACAGAGTTGCTTTAGGAGATAGCACATCAATAACAGATACAACTGGAAGACTTGCTTCATATAGTTCATTTAATCAAAGTGTTAATGGAATTACATTTAGTCATGAGCAAGGAAGCAATGCTCTTAATATAATAGTACCAAGTGATTGCACAGCAGATAGTGCAACATTTAATTCAAGAGATTATGGGTTATATCAATTAATGCCAAATGGAACACCATATTCTTCAGACACAATGTCAAACTATGTGTATTTTGAATTTACATCAGGTGCAGTTCAAAACTTAATGTTTTCAAACTATGTAGATCCAAGTGCTTTTAGTGTTAGCGTAGAAGTAGAATATGGAAATACTTTATTGATTAAAACTAATACAAATGGAGATACTTTAGGAGGCTGTACTTTTGGCTTATATAAGGACAAAGGATGTACTCAAAAAGTTAGAACAGGAACTAGCGATAGTAATGGACAAATATTCTTCCAAAGATTAGCTCCTGCAACTTATTATATAAAAGAGCTTTCTGTTCCAAGTGGATATTTACTTGATACAGAAGTAAAAGAAGTCAGAGTAAATGCAAATGAAACAGCTGAAGTAAATTTCAAAAATAACGAACCAACTGGAGAATTAAAATTAATTAAAACTGATGCTGAAACTGGAAACGAAAATAGAGCAGATGGTACAAGCCATCATGGAGATGCTACTTTAGAAGGTACAGAATATACATTATATGCAAAAAATGATATTTATAATGTTGCCAGAACAGTAAAATACTTTTCTGCAGATGAAAAAATAGCAATATTTACTTTCAATTCAAATGGTATTGCAAAAATAAATATTTCAACAGGAAGTAAAACTGCTAACCTAACTACTGAAGGAAATATTTTAAAAGGATTACCAATGGGTAGTTACTATGCTAAAGAAACTAAAATACCAGGAGGATATTTAAAAGATAATGAAACACATAATATAACATTTAGCTATAAAGATATGAATACAAGAGTGATAAATGTAGAGGATACTTTTACAAATCAAGTAGAAAAAGCAAAATTTGAAGTAATTAAAGTTTCTTCAATTACAAATACTACTGCTCCAATCGTACCAGAAGCTGAATTTACTGCTATTTTAACAAAATATGTTGATTACTATGGTTCATTTGATGAAGCATTAAAGCACTTAAATGAATTTTCAAAAGATGAATATTCAGTTTTTAAAACTGAGCCAACTGGGCATGGAATAAGTGGGCTATTAGCTTATGGAGAATATACAGTACATGAAACTTATTGTCCATCAGATCTAGTAAATCCAGTAAAACCTTTTAAGGTTGTTATAGACAAAAATAGTCCAGATGTTATAAAAGAATTAGTAGAAAATGATACACCTTTCGATAGCTATATTAAGATGGTTAAGAAAGATAAAAAGACAGGAAAGACAGTTACTTTTTCAAATACAACTTTTTCATTATATAAATTAAATGAAGAAAATAATGAATGGGAAAAAGTTAGCTGCAAATTAGGAAGAGAAAGTTTTGATACTTGGACAACAGATAAAGATGGAGTGGCTTATACAGAAACAAAACTTACTGCTGGAACTTATAAAATAAATGAAATAAAAGTTCCAAATGGATTCTTACAACTTGATGAAGAAATAATATTTAAAGTAAATAGAAGTAATAAAACTTGTAAATATGATAAAGATTTTGATGCTTATATAACAGTAGATGTAGAAAATGAGCAACCTACTGGAACACTTATAGTTAATAAATCAGTTGCCATTAGAGAAAATATTGATACCTCATTAGTAGATATATCTGATTTGTCTGGTATTGAATTTACTTTAATAGCAAAAGAAAACATTATAGATCAAGCTGATGGAAGTATAATTTATGAAAAAGGAAAAGTAGTAAAAGTATTTAATCTTGATAAAGATGGAAACTATACTTTATCTGAATTACCAATGGGAGTTTATGAACTACAAGAAACAAAAACATTAGATGGCTTAGTTTTAAATGATAAAAAATATGAAGTTAAATTTGAACAAAAAGACTTAACAACAAAAGTATATGAAGAAAAGAAAGATATTACAAATGATACAACTATATTTGAATTTTCTAAAAAATCTGTAACTGGAGATGATGAATTAGAGGGTGCAGAACTAACTGTTGTTGATAAAGATGGAAAAGTTATTGATAGTTGGGTTTCTGGAAAAGATACTCATAAAATCGAGGGCTTAAAAGTTGGAGAAACATACACACTAAAAGAAGAATTTGCACCAGACGGATATGTTATATCAAGTAATATTCAATTTAAAGTAGAAAATACAAATGAAATTCAAAAAGTTACTATGATAGATAAAATTATTGAAATATCAAAACAAGATATTGCAGGAAATGAACTAGAGGGAGCAACTTTAGTTGTAACTAATACGAGAACAAAAAATATAGTTGATAAATGGGTTTCTACTAATGAAGCACATAAAGTTAGTGGACTAATTGAGGGAGAAACATATAATCTTCATGAAGAAATTGTTATAGAAGGATATGTAAAAGCAACTGATATTCAATTTACTGTTAGCGAAGATAAAGAAACTCAAAAGGTCGTAATGGTAGATAAAATAGTAGAAGTTATAAAAACAGACTTAGTTACAGGAGAAGAACTAGAAGGAGCTGAATTAGAAATTATTGATAAAGAAACAGGAGAAACAATAGATAAATGGACTTCTACAAAAGAACCACATAGAGTAGTAGGTGTTGAAGAAAATAAAACTTATATTTTGAAAGAAATTACTTGTCCTTATGGATATGAAAAAGCAGAAGAAATAGAGTTTACAGTTAGTGAAGATAAAGAAACTCAAAGAGTTGAAATGAAAGATATGCCTATTTTAACTGATGTTACTTTAGTAAAATTAGATAGTAAAACAAAAGAAACTATAAAAGCTGATTTTACTTTTGGAATTTACAAAGATGAAAATTGCACAGACTTAATTCAAGAAGTAAATTCTGATAATGAAAAAGGAACAATTACTTTCAAAGATTTAAGATATGGAACATTTTATATTAAAGAAGTAAAAGCACCAAATGGATATGTGAAATCTGATAAAGTTATTAAATTAGAAATTAACGATAAAGGTGTATTTGTAGATGGTACTCAAATAGAATCAAAAGATGATATATATAGCTTTGATTTTGAAAATGCACCAATAGAAACACCAAATACTGGAGATGAATCACATTTAAAACTAATTGGAGGAATAATGTTATTATCAGTATTAGGAATTGCATTATTAGGTACAAAATTATACAAAAAGAATAAAGAAGATAAATAAAATTGATTAGAGAGTTGGGTAAACTAACTCTCTTTTCTAGTTATTAGAAAGGATTTGTAGAAATGATTGATTTTGATAGATTAAAAAGAAAAGAATTTGGAGATAGTTTATCCTTTAAAACAAAAATAATTAGACCACAATTAAGATATATAACAGAAGATGTCGGATCACATATAAATAACATGAATTATGATAATAAATTTATAACATGTTTTAGAATTTATATTTACTTAACAGATTTAGATACTGATAAAGATATTGAAGTTGGTGCTGTTGCAGGATGTTTTATAACTCCAGAAGAATTTAGAAGTTGTTGTAACTTTTTAGATATTTGTGATTGCGTTGGTGGAGATTTATTGGATTTAGCTGAAGAAATCACAGATGAAAGCTATGAAATCAGAAAAGATATTTGTGATGATACAGATTGCATAGCTTATGTTGGAGATATTTATATAAAAAGAAAATATAGAGATTATGGAATCGGTAGTTTTGTATTACAAGAACTTCATGAAATATTACTTTATCATTCAAGAGAATTTATAACAAAAATATTCTTGCAACCTCAACCTAGAGTTGTTAATCATAATAGAAAAATTCAAAATATTTCTGATAAAAACAAAGCAAAAAATAGAATAGAAAAAGAACTAATGGATTTTTATTTTAAAAATGGATTTAAAAAAATTGAAGGTACTAAATATCTAATTAAGAAAGGATTTTAGTATTAGGAGGTGTAATAAGTGCCTAAAAGAAAAAAGAACTCACGATTAGATACTTATAATAAATTAAGAGAAATAAAGAAAAGTAATACGAAAGATGTTGCAAAATTACAATTAGAAGATTTAGAAGAAATAATAGTAAATGAGGATTTTCAGAACATTTTATTATTAAGAAAATTTATAAAAACTGGAAATCCTTTAGATTATTTTAATGAAGATCTAAAAATAGAAAGGAAGGAAAATGAAAATGAACAATAACAAAGAAAAAATACAACCTACAAAATTATATTTAAATAAAAATGAATATAACAGATTATTTGAAGTATTATCTCTAAATGAAAGAAGGAATGATACAGAGAAAAGTCAAAAAGCTACTGAGCTAAAAGAAAAATTAGTAAGGTTTGCTTCAGTATTAGATAAAAGAGAACAAGACACAGAAGAAAGAGCGATAATTAGTTTATTTCCAATAGAGATTAAGTTTTTACTAAATCAATTATTGGATTTTGTAAATTATACGCCAAGTAAAGATTATTTTGAAGATTTAAGAGAGGAAACTATTCAAAGAAAAGCAAATAAGGAGGTTTAGTCAATGGCTAATAAAATGCAGTTGATAACTGAATTATCAAATAATATAATAAATGAAATAACAAATACTCCTGAAAATTGGTTAAGTTTTCTTGATACAGCTTCTAATAATTATAAATATTCATTTAATGAACAAATACTAATATATGCTCAAAGACCAGATGCAACAGTTTGTACTGATATAGATACCTGGAACAAAAGATTACATAGATGGATCAAAAAAGGTTCTAAAGGTATTGCATTAATTACAAATGATAATGGGATACAGGGATTAAGACACATTTTTGACATATCAGATACTTATGATAACTATGGTAGAAATGTTTATATATGGCAAGTTGAAAATGGAGCAGAAAATGAAATAATTGAAACACTTGAAAATAGATTTGGAGAATTAGATAATAAAAATAATTTGGCAGAAGCTATTATAAATTCTGTAACAAATCTTGTAGAAGATAACTTTCAAGATTATTATTCTGATTTTAATTCAATAGTAAATAATAGTTATTTAGAAGAATTAGATGAATTGAATCTTGAGTTATATTTTAAAAATATGATGAAAAATTCTATTTCATATATGGTATTAAAAAGATGTGGCATTGATCCAAAAGAATATTTTGAATTAGAAGATTTTAGAAACATAGTAAATTTTAATACACCTGAAGTAATAGCTAGATTAGGTATTGCAACAAGTGATATTGCAGAAGTAGAGCTGCATGAAATTTATACTACTGTTTTAGATTTAAAAAAATCTGAAAAAAATATATCTCATACATTTGTTAAAAATAACAATGAAGAGTATCATGAAATTAAAGATAATAAAATTGAAAGGGGTAATGAAAATGAAAGAAATAATAACATACCACCAAGAGGGAGATTATCAGATACCAGACCTAATAATGCCAGAACAGGAGAAAGTACAGTTGGGAACATTCGCAAGAATGAGAATGAAATACATAAAAGAGAGCAAGAGAGGTCTATATACAGAACTGATGATGAAAGGAACACTAACACAACATCTAGTGGAAATAGAGAAAATAGCATTACAAAGAGTGGAACAGATAGTCAAGAAATTAGCGAAGGACAACAAAGTGGACGAACAACTGAAAGCACAAGACCAAATGACATGGGTTGGACTAATGAACAACTTCAAAAATCAAGCACAAGAAATAGTAATACAGGAACTAATTTACAACTAAATTTATTTGCTAATAATATATCTGAAGAACAACAAAAAGAACTTATTAACGATTTAGAGGCAGAGCAAAGCTCTGTCTTTTACTTTACTCAAAAAATGATTGATAGTGCCTTATCTGAAGGTAGTCATTTTGAAAATGGTAAGTTTAGAATATATAAACAGTTTATGCAAAGCATGTCTGCAAGTGAAAATATGGCATTCCTTAAAGTAGAATATGGAATTGGTGGAACATCAGCTATAAAAGATTTTTCTGGTATAGGAATGGATTATGGTCCTAAAGGAATAACATTAAGAACTGGTTATAAAGATGATAGTAAAGAAATGCTATTAAGTTGGGCAAAAGTAGAAAAAAGAATTAAAGAATTAATAATGTCTGATAGATATTTAGCTATTGATGAGGTAGATAAATATCTTGAATGGGAAAAGAATGAATATGAAAATCAAAAATGGATGTTTGAAAGAGTTCAAAAAGATAAAACATCTAAAGAAAATTTTGATATAAATAATATTGATAAAAATTATAAATTAAA
Source organism: uncultured Clostridium sp. (assembly GCA_948468275.1). Lineage (GTDB taxonomy): Bacteria > Bacillota > Clostridia > TANB77 > CAG-508 > RGIG8482. Next base: position 11,104 of record CAOKHI010000024.1, read on the forward strand.
AAATGGAAATTACTTTCATTTTCATACTAATGAAGAAGGATACTATTATGAAATATATGATAAGTTTGGTTTTGAACAAGATGGTGGTTTATTAGAATATTCAGATAATGAAGAAAATGAAACATTAATGAGTATTAGAAAAAGATTAGCAGAGTTTACTGATATAGAAGAACTTGCAGATGAAAATCTTGAAGAAGTAAATCAAGATGATATGGATTATATAACAAGTGGGCAACAAGTAGATGATATAGCAAAAGATGTTGAACAAGTAATTATAAATAATGCAATAGATGCAGTAAACGAACTAAAAGAAGAAGAAAAAGAATTGCTAGAAGATATTAAGTTTAAAGTAGGTCAAATTATCTATTTAGAAAGTGATAGAAAATATAGAGTTGAAGCATATAATAGAGAACTAGACCAAATAATTTTAATGGATATGACTATGCTTGAAACAGCTCATTATCCAATTACAAGAGAAGAAAGTTATATTAAAGCAGTATCATTATATAAACAAAATAACTTGAATTTTAGTCAAAATGAACCTGCTAAAGTTGAAAATATTGCAATAAAAGAAGAAACTAAACAAGATAACAAACCTCTTCAAGAAAAAATAAATTATCATATTGAAAATAATAATTTAGGCGAAGGGACTCCTAGACAAAAAGTATTGAGAAATATTGAAGCAATAAAACTTCTAAATAAATTAGAAGATGAAAATAGACTTGCTAATAAAGAAGAACAAGAAATATTATCTCAATATGTTGGTTGGGGAGGGCTTCCTGATGTATTTGATGAAACAAAAACAAATTGGAGTGAAGAATATAAAGAATTAAAGGAACTTCTTACTGATGAAGAATATTCTCAAGCAAGAGCTTCTACATTAACATCTTTTTATACTCCACCGATAGTTATAAAGTCTATTTATACTGCATTAGAAAATATGGGACTACAAGATGCTAATATATTAGAGCCATCATGTGGTATTGGTAACTTTTTTGGAATGTTGCCAGAAACATTACAAAATTCAAAGCTATATGGAGTAGAGTTAGATAGTATAACAGGAAGAATTGCAAAGCAACTATATCAAAAAGCAGATATAAAGGTTACAGGTTATGAAAATGCTAATCTTCCAGATTCTTTTTATGATGCTACGATTGGAAATGTACCATTTGGAGATTTTAAAGTTCCAGATAAAAGATATGATAAAAATAAGTTTATGATACATGACTATTTCTTTGCTAAAACTTTAGATAAAATAAGACCAGGAGGAGTCATTGCTTTCATAACATCAAAAGGTACAATGGACAAAGAAAATCCAGAAGTTAGAAAATATATAGCTCAAAGAGCTGACTTAATAGGTGCTATAAGATTACCAAACAATACTTTTACTAAAAATGCAGGAACAGAGGTTACATCTGATATTATTTTTCTTCAAAAAAGAGAGAATATGACAGATATAATGCCAGACTGGGTATATTTAGATAGAGATGAAAATAATATCTCCATGAATAAATACTTCGTAGATAATCCAGATATGGTTTTAGGAAATATGGAAATGAAATCTACTCAATATGGTTTTGACTCAACTTGTAAGCCTTATGAAAATCAAACATTAGAAGAATCATTAAATTATGCTATTACTAATATTCATGCTAGAATTGAAGATTATCAAGTAGAAAATGAATATGAAGATACTGATAAAAGCATTCCTGCTGATCCTACGGTTAGAAATTTTTCATATACTTTAGTTGATGAAAAACTATATTTTAGAGAAAATAGTAAAATGTTTCCTCAAGATATTCCATTAACTAATGAAAATAGAATTAGAGGAATGATAAAATTAAGGGAACAAGTCAGAGAATTAATTGATTTTCAAATGGAAAATTATTCTGATGAAGAAATACATATAGCACAAGCAAAGTTAAATAACTTATATGATAATTTTACAAAAGAATATGGACTAATAAATTCAAGAGCTAACTCAACTGCTTTCTCAAATGATAGCAGTTATTTTTTATTGTGTTCATTAGAAAAACTAGATGGCGAAGGTAACTTTATTGGAAAAGCCGATATATTCAACAAAAGAACAATTAAATCATATAAACAAGTAGATAAAGTAGATACATCTGAAGAAGCATTGATACTTTCTTTATCAGAAAAAGCGACAGTTGATTTAGACTATATGTCAGAATTAACAGACAAGTCAAAAGAAGATATTATAAATGACTTAGAAGGTGTTATATTCAAAATACCAAATGAAGATAAATATGTAAGTGCTGATGAATATTTATCTGGTAATGTTAGACAAAAATTAAAAGAAGCAGAAGAAGCTGCAAAAGAAGATACTTCATATAATATAAATGTTGAAAGACTAAAAGAAGTTGTACCAAAAGATTTATCTGCTAGTGAAATAGGTATTAAATTAGGTGCAATATGGATACCTACCGATATAATAAGACAATTTATGTTTGAATTATTAGATACTCCAAACTATAACCAATATGATATAAAAGTAAAATACAATGATTTTACTTCCGAGTGGTACATAGAAAATAAAAGTTCTGATAGAAGTAATGTAAAAGCATATTCAACTTATGGAACTGGTAGAATAAACGCATATAAAATTATAGAGCAAACTTTAAATTTAAAAGATGTAAAGATATTTGATACTATTATAGATGATGAGGGAAGAAAACAAAGAGTTTTAAATAAAAAAGAAACAGCAATAGCACAAGCTAAACAAGATAGTATAAAACAAGCATTTTTGGACTGGGTATGGAATGATCCAGAAAGAAGGGAACATTTAACTAGACTATATAATGATAGATTTAATTCAATAAGACCTAGAGAGTATGATGGTTCACATTTGAATTTTGTAGGTATGAATCCAGAAATAAAATTAAGAAAGCATCAATTAAATGCAATAGCTCATGTTTTGTATGGTAATAATGTTTTGTTAGCACACGAAGTTGGTGCAGGCAAAACTTTTGAGATGGTAGCTTCAGCTATGGAAAGTAAAAGATTAGGTTTATGTAATAAATCATTATTTGTAGTACCTAATCATATTATAGAGCAATTTGCTTCAGAATTTTTGCAACTTTATCCTAGTGCCAATATATTAGTTGCTACTAAAAAAGACTTTGAAACTAAAAATAGAAAGAAATTCTGCTCAAGAATTGCGACAGGCGAATATGATGCAGTAATTATAGGACATTCTCAATTTGAAAAAATACCAATGAGTATAGAAAGACAAAAAGCTCAATTAGAGCAACAAATTTCTGACATATTAAAAGGTATTGATATGGCTAAAAGAGATAGAGGAGAGAATTTTACTATTAAGCAGCTAGAGAAAAGTAAGAAAGTATTAGAAAATAAATTAGCTAAACTTAATAATCAAGATAGAAAAGATGATGTTGTTACTTTTGAGGAATTAGGAATTGATAAGTTATTTGTAGATGAAGCACACAATTATAAAAATCTATTCTTATATACGAAAATGAGAAATGTTGGAGGTATTGCTCAAACTGAAGCACAAAAAAGTTCTGATTTATTTATGAAATGTAGATATCTTGATGAAATAACAAATGGTAAAGGTACTGTATTTGCAACAGGTACTCCAGTAAGTAACAGTATGGTAGAATTATATACAATGCAAAGATACTTGCAATATGAAGGATTAAGAAATCAAGGGTTAGAGCATTTTGATAATTGGGCATCTACTTTTGGAGAAACTGTTACTGCCATAGAACTTGCTCCAGAAGGTACTGGTTATAGGTCAAAAACTAGATTCGCAAAATTTCATAATTTACCAGAATTAATGAATTTATTTAAAGAAGTTGCAGATATACAAACTGCTGATACATTAAAGCTTCCTACTCCAGAAGTTGAAAATCATAATGTGGTAGTAAAGCCTAGTCAAATACAAAAAGACATGGTTCAGGAATTAGGAGAAAGAGCAGAAAGAATAAGGAATGGACAAGTAGATGCTTCAATAGATAATATGCTTAAAATTACTAATGAAGGAAGAAAACTAGCATTAGATCAAAGATTAATCAATCCGCTTCTTGAAGATGCAGATACAAGTAAAGTAAGAACTTGCGTTGATAACATTTATGATATTTATGAAAAAGGACAAGACAAAAAATTAACTCAATTAGTATTTTGTGATTTATCTACACCTAAAGATAATAAAAATTATGAGCAAGAAAATTTTTCTGATGTTTATAATGAGCTAAAGAAAAAGCTAATTGAAAAAGGTATTTATTCTGAAGAAATTGCTTATATACATGAAGCAGATAGTGAAGCTAAAAAGAAAGAATTATTTAGCAAAGTAAGAAGTGGAGATGTTAGAATTTTAATTGGTTCAACTCAAAAAATGGGTGCAGGTACTAATGTTCAAGACAGACTTATAGCTCTTCATCATTTAGATTGTCCCTGGCGACCTTCTGATTTAACACAAAGAAATGGAAGAATGATAAGACAGGGAAATATGAATGATAAAGTGAATGTCTATTCCTATGTAACAGAGGGTACTTTTGATGCGTATTTATATCAGCTAGTAGAACAAAAACAAAAGTTTATATCTCAAATTATGACATCTAAAACACCTATGAGAACAATGGAAGATATAGATGAAAAAGCATTATCTTATGGAGAAATTAAAGCACTTGCTACTGGTAATCCTAAAATACTTGAAAAAACTAATTTAGATAGTGAAGTTGCAAAATTGAAACTATTAAAGCAAAACTTTTTAAGCCAGAAATATGATCTACAAGATAAAACTATAAAATACTTTCCTCAAGAGATAACAAGACTTAATGAAAAAATTGTAGCAATGGAAGAAGATACAATACAATTACAAGAATGTACAAAACCAAATGCAGATGGATTTTCTCCAATGAAATTTGATAATCAAACTTTTTCGGATAAAGAAAGTGCAGGAAAGAAACTAATAGAATGTTGCCAGAATTTAAAGAGCATGGAAGAAAAAGAAGTTGGAGAATATAGGGGATTTAGAATGAAACTATCATTTGATTCTTTTAGTAAGAATTTTCAATTAACATTAAAGAATAAGTATAGTTATAAACTTGATTTAGGTACTGATGTATATGGAAATATAACAAGAATTAATAATTGTTTAGAGAATATTGAAAAAGATATTCCTGGAGAAAGAGATAGATTAGATAATGTAAAACATCAGTTAGAGAATGCTAAAATTGAAGTTGAAAAAGAATTTCCTCAAGAATCTGAATTACAAGATAAACAAAAAAGATTAGATGAGCTTAATATTGAATTAAAACTAAACGAACAAGATAAAGAATTATTAGGAGATGAACAAGAAGAAAAGCAAGAAAAATCCCCAAATAAAAACACTCCAGAGCGTTGATAAAAAAATGATTTTGTAATATAATGTCTATCAGACAAAATATTAATTTTTAAGAGTAAATTATAGGTAGGGAGATTTATGAATAAAGAAATATCAATAATAATAAAAAACATTAAAAATAAAAATATTGATTATCGAGATATACCAATAGAATTAAGAGATAATATTGATATTATAGAAGCAGAAAGAAAATCAGGAATGAGAGTATATTCTAATAGAGGATATGATGTTATTTTTAATAGATTTTTTGTCCAAGAAGATATAATAGATTTTAGTGATAATAATAGTATATTAAAAACAATAATAACTAATTTTGAATCATTTGATAACTATTATGAATATCTAAATGGCAATATATATGAAAAATCTTGCTACTATCAATGTGAATTTACTTCAAAAGAGATAAAAAAATACAAAATAGATATTAATAAAATTAAGAATAATGCTTTTATAGATTACACTATTGAAGATGATAGTTTTGATAATGAATTAGAAAATTTATATGATGAATTTAAAAATGCAGAATTAAAAAAAGAAAAAAATAAATTATGGATTAACAAAGTTTTAGATTGTAAAAATTTAAAAGAGTTAATGAAAGTTTTAAATAATTTTGAAAAGAGTAAATATCATGAATATTATTTTGAAGATATACTTATTTACTATTTCATTAAGAGTAAACCTAAAAAAGCATTTAAAATTTTGATGGATTCAATAAATAATTGTGAGAACATTATATCAGAAGAAAAGATGTGTTTATATTTTCCTGCAAAAGAAGTGCTAAATTCAATTAATTACAATAAAAATGTACGAACACCAGCAACGATTAACAAGTATATAAAAAAAGTAAAGAATTTTGCAAATGATATAGACAATAATAATTATACAAAAAAAACTAACTGCAAATTTGATATGAGAACAAATTATTTTATAATTGAAGAATCATATAAAATAACAGGGAAAAATTGGCCAATTATAATTAGAAAATATTTTTATGATATTAAAGAACTTATAGAATATTTAGATGGAGATTTATCTAATTGTGATTTATCAAAAGCAGTAATTTCAGAAGAAGATATAAAAGATTGTAAAATAAATGAAAATACATTATTACCATTAGATAGTACAAAAATATCACATACAATAAATAAGTATTATGAATCGGAAAAGTTTTGGGTTTTACAAAAATGGACAGACCAAAATGGAAATGCTTTACTTGAAAGAAAAAGAGGATTTAAATACTTTTTTAATTATATTTATTATTTGCATAATGATTTAAGTAATGCTGATTTGATTTTTTGTGAAGGTCTTTCAAATTTAAAAGATATTAAAGATATTAATTTTGATAATGCACATATTAGAAGTGAAACAATGGATAAACTTGGCTTGAAATATGAAATATTAAATCAGCCTAATAATCTTCTTTCATTTGAAAAAACAATAAATAATGAGAAAGAAACACAATTAGTATTAAATGAAAGCAGAGATTTATTATTAAATGAATCAATGAACGATTATAATAGTTATATAAGAGTTTCTTATGTTTCAGATATACATTTAATGCATAGATTACAAAAGTGTAAATCAATATTTGATATTGAATTTACTATAAAAGATATTATAATAAATATTTTGAAAAATAGCAGTAGGATTCTTTTAATAGGTGGAGATGTATCATCTGACTATGATTTTTATAAAGTATTTATTACAGAATTGTCAAAAGAAATAAAAAGATATAATATAAAAGCTATATTTATTTTGGGAAACCATGAATTATGGGATTTTGCTGGGCATAAATTACAAGATGTTATCGATAATTATAAGAATTTAATAATATCAAATGATATGTATTTTATACATAATAATCTATTATATATTAAAGAAGAAAAGCTAGAAGAAATTTCAGAAAAAGAAATTAATAGTTTGTCTGATAATGAGATTAGAGAAAAGTTAAAAAAGGCAAAATTAGTAATTAGTGGAGGAATAGCATTTTCTGGATACAATAATGAGTTTAATGCTAATGACGGTATTTATAGATATACACTAAATCGAGAACAAGAAATAAATGAAACTAAAAAATTTGAGAAAATATATGATAAATTAACCACTTGTATTGCTGATAAACATGTTATTATTTTTACTCATACTTCTAAAAAAGATTGGTCAAAATCAGAGGAATATGTTAGAAATTGGGTTTATGTAAGTGGACATACTCATAGAAATTATTTTTATGATGATGGAGAATATAGAATATATGCAGATAATCAATTAGGATATAATTATAAAACTGCTTTTGCAAAGTCCTTTTGTATAGAATATGATTATGATTTATTTTCAGATTATGCAGATGGAATACATACTATAACCAAAACTCAATACAATGATTTTTATAGAGGAAAAAATATTGGGATGGATTATAATAGAGATGGCGAGATATTCATGTTGAAAAAAAACGGTTATTATTGTTTTATTAGACCATCTACGAGAGGTTTATCTATATTAAATGGTGGTGCATTAAAATCACTAAATGCAAAAGATGTTAATTATTACTATGATAATATGGATAGTCAAATCTTGCTAAATAAAGAACCATTAGAAAAATATACTAAATATCAAAAAATTGTTGCTAATCAAGTTAAAGAAATTGGTGGCTCTGGAACAATACATGGTTCAATTATAGACATTGATTTCTTTAATCATATATATGTAAATCCTTTTGATGGAACGCTATCAGGATATTATGCTTTTGATATTATAGATAAATACATTTTTGCTAATATACCATCATTACTAAAAGCTAATTGTCCGACATTATATAAAAATTATACTAAAAAATTAGGAACTGCTGAATCTAATGCACTTATAGTAAAAGGACAATCAACAGAAATAATATTGAAACCAACATATTATCCAAGTACAGATATATATAAGGCTTCAAGAGAAATAAAGAAAATGCAAAGATTAAATAATGGAATTTTAACAGTATGGCATGATGATTACAGGAAACTGTTTAATGATGATAATAGAAAGCTTTTAAATTAAGAGGTAATTGATGATGGATAAATTATAGTAACAACACTTTATATAGTAAGTTGTAAGGGAGGTATGTTGTGATTGAAAAATTTAATATAGAATTAATAATATCTAAATTAAAAGAAAAAAGAAAAATATTTGTATCCGAAGCCGACTTTCAACTTGAAATGGCTTGGATTATTAAAGAACAATATCCAAATGCAAAAGTAAGATTAGAATATTGTCCAACATTTGATTTTAGTATGCATATTGATATATTAGTTATTATAGATAATAGATGGATACCCATTGAATTAAAATATAAAACAAAGGGCTGTAAAAAAACAGTTGATAGTGAAATATTTAATTTAAAAAATCATGGAGCAAAAGATGTAAACTGTTATCTTTATTTAAAAGATATACAAAGAATTGAGAAAATAAGAGATAATGTTTCAGAATTTAGAGAAGGTTATACTATCTTTATTACAAATGAATTGAGTTATACAAAAAAACCATTAAAACAGGAATGTGTATATAAACAATTTTCCTTAGAAGATGGTATCGTAAAAAATGGTATATTAGATTGGAGCGAAAATGCTAGTGAAGGAACTAAAAAAAATTGCGAAAAACCAATTAATTTAAAAGATAAATATATTATGAAATGGAATTATTATTCTAAAATAGATGATACGAATACAGGAACATTTGTGTATTTAGTAAATAAGGTTAATAAATAGTAATGATAAATTTATATTATTATTTTTAAGAGTAATGTTTTAGAATATTACTCTTTTTTGTTGTCAAAAGTATAAATATTTTTTTCACACATTTTTCTTTTTTGATACAAAAATATACAATGCTATCAAAGGAGGTAAAATATATGAAAAGATTATTTGAAAACTCAATGCTAGAAAAATTATTTAATAGTAGAAGCGAAGAATTATCTCATAAAATAATTAAGAACTCAAAAGAATATCAAGAACTTATTAAATGTATGGAAAATAGAATTAAACAAATTTTAAATTATGTACCAGGAGAACATTATGAAGCAGTAGAAAAAGATATAGATGATTTTCTATTTGATCATGTATTAAATATAGCTGAATTTTGGAATAACAGATACTATAAAATTGGATTTTCTGATGGGTTAAGAGTAAAAAAAGAAGTTGAACAAAGTCTGGAGGAACTAACAAATGGATAAAGTATTAGATAGTTTTATGAATGAAACCAATAACTTATTTTCTGAATTTATAGGCAAACGAATAAGAAAAAATCTCGAAAATAGAGAAGATTATTTAGAATTAAAAACAAAAAGAAATAAGATTTATGAAAAATTTCCTGGAATAAGAAACTTTATAGAAGATGGAGAACCAATGAATTTTGGACAAAAGGAAGCAGATGCATTCTATGAAATAGTAAGTATAAGTGAAGAAATGAGAAATTTAGAAACAAGAGAAGTTTTTAAACTCGGAGCAAAAGAAGCATATATCTTTTTTGAAGAACAAGATATGTTAAATATTTAGTATGTTAAGGGCAATTTAATTATTGCTCTTTTTTTATTTTATAAACAAAGGAAGGTGTAAATAAAATGGAAGAAAATGATAAATTAATAATAAAACTTGAACAAGAACTTAAAGATTTTAAAGAAGAAATAAAAGAATTAGGAGTTGATTATGCTATTGATAAAGCGTATGAATTAACTGTTAAACAAGAAGTAATAGACTGTATTATGTATGATAATACTTTATCAAAAGAACAACGAAAAGCCTTATTATCATCAGACCATTTACTAGAACAATTTTACGATGAGTGGTTAAGTGCAGATGGTAATTTAAGAGAACATTTAAATTATTCAGTTGATAAAACAATTAATTATATTACAGATGATTATAAGAAAGATAAAGTAAAAACTAAAAATGATGCACGATAAGGAGGAATTTTATGAAAGATTATATTCCTCCAGAATTACTTAATAAAGCAAAAGAAATGGATTTATTAACTTATTTAATAAACTTTAATCCAAGTGAATTAGTAAAAATAACAGCAGATACTTATTCAACAAAAACACATGACAGTTTAATTATAAGTAACAATTTATGGCACAGATTTTCTACTAATGATGGTGGCAAAACAGCTCTTGATTATTTAATAAAAGTAGAAGGATATTCATTACAAGAAGCTGCTAGAATAATACTTAATCATCAAAATATAGAATTAAAACAAAGACCTAAAATAGAAAATAAAATATCTAAATCAATAGTCATTCCTATTAGAAATAAGGATAATAAACTAGCAAAAGAGTACCTTATAAATCGTGGTATTGATGAAGAAATAATAAACTATTGTATTGATAATAAGTTGCTATATCAAGAAGAAAAAACAAACAATGTTGTTTTTATAGGTTATGATAATAATCATAATATTAAATATGCAGGGTGTAGATCTACTGGAGAAAAAAGAATAATGAGAGATGCAAAAGGTAGCACAAAAGAATATTCTTTTAGACTGTTATCAGAAACAAATAGAGATTCAATTCATTTATTTGAAAGTTCAATAGATTTACTTTCTTATGCTACATTATTAAAAATAAGAGGTTATGATTGGCATAATCAAAATCTTATTGCACTTGCAGGAGTGTACCAACCTGCAAACAAAATAGAACAAAGTAAAGTACCTATAACGGTACTTAATTTTTTAAATAATAATCAAAACATTAAACAAATAGTTATACATTTTGATAATGATAGAGCTGGTAGAGATGCAACAAAAGCATTCATTATAGGGTTAAATAATAAGTACGATATATACGATATACCTGCTCCTTATGGTAAAGATATAAATGACTATTTATGCTATAAATTAGGACTAAAAAACAGAAAACAAATTGAAGTTTATAAAACTTATAAAGTAAAAAACGATTTTGTTAGAGAATAAAAAGTGGGGTGTCTTGTGAGTAAAAGAGTTGATTTATTGTCCTAGCAAGCACTGAATTTGGGGACTCGAAAAATCGAGCCTTCAAATTCTATACAATGGGGCAAGCCCCAATCCCCATTTTAGAAAGGAGTGAAACATGAGAGAAAGAAATTTAGAGTTTCATATTAGATTAAATGACATAGAAAATGACAAGCTAGAGGAAATGTCATTAAAATCTAAAAAGACGAAATCAGAAGTGATAAGAAATTTGATATTAGAAAAAGAGATTAAGGAAAAACCTGGTTATGAATTTTATCAAGTTATGAATCAGCTTTCTAAAATAGGAGTTAATCTTAATCAAATCGCTTATAGAGCAAATAAAAATAACGATATAAATGAAGAATACTATAAAGAACTTGCCAATGAATGGCAAGAATTTTCAAGACAAGTAAAAAGCAAATTTTTGTAGGGGGTGGTAATTTGGCAACAACAAAAATTTGGAAAGTAATAAAGAGAATGGATCATGTAATAGGTTATGCTACTAATAAAGAAAAAACAAAAATTGAAATAAAAAATTATGAAATGTATGTAGATGATTTAAGAGATGTAATTGACTATGCAAGAAATTCAGATAAAACAGAAGAAGAATATTTTGTAACAGGAATAAATTGTGAGCCACAATCTGCTTATGAAGAAATGCAAGATGTAAAAATGTATTATAACAAACAAAACAAAATATTAGCATTTCATGCTTATCAGTCATTCCTCAAAGGAGAACTTACTCCAGAACTTGCACATAAAATTGGTGTAGAGTTGGCACATGAAATATGGGGAGATAGATTTCAAGTTATAGTTACAACACATCTTAATACAAATTGTCTGCATAATCATTTTGTGGTTAATTCTGTTTCATTTAAAGATGGTTATAAATATTATGATACTCATAGTAGCTATGCAAGAATAAGACATATTTCTGATGAACTTTGTATGGAATATGGTTTGAGTGTATTAGAAGAAAAGCCAACTAAAAAAACAAAAATAAATTATGAACACTTTTACGAAAAATCTAAATATACAAATAACTATGAGATAAATGCAAAACGAGATATTGATTTAGCAATAAGACAAGCATATTCTTTTGATGATTTTATTTATCTTATGAAAAAATTAGATTATGAAATTATATTTAGAGCTAATAAAATTAGTATAAAACATAATAACTATAATAGAAATATTAGAATAGAAAGAAGATTCGGAGAAGAATATTCTATTGATAATATTAGAAAAAGAATTATTGAAGAGGAAGCTATAAGAGTTCCTTTTATAGAAGATTATTATAGAAAAGTAAAATATCCTTTTGCTAAAAGGCATAAACGAGCCAAAGCAAAAGGATTTGTTGCTTTATATTATCACTATTGCTATTTGTTGAAAGTATTTCCAGATATTCCTCAACAAAGATTACCTACATCTATTCGAGCAGATGTTGCTAGGATGAATGAATTATCTGAAGAAGCTAAATTGCTTTCAAAATATAAATTAAAAACAGTAACTGACTTGCAAGATTTTATTAGTGAAACGCAATTTAAAATAAGTACATTAAGTAGTGATAGAGAAAGATTATGGGTAATAAGAAAACTGACTAAAGATGATAATGAGAGAAGAAAAATTTGTAATAATATTTCTTCTCTCACAAATCAAATAGATGAATTAAGGAAGGAGGTAAGCAGATGTAAAGATATTAAAAGTAGATTACCAAAGATAGAAGATAATCTTAATGAATTAGATTATCAAGAAGAACAAGCGAAAAACAAAGAAAATGAAAAATCAAAATCTAAATTAAGAAAGGAGAAAAACAAATAATGAGTGTATCAGGAGATTCTGCTGAACAAGTAGTACGATTAAGTTTAGAAGGTTTTGAAGTAATTGCGAGATTAACTGGTAGTGGTGCTAAAAATATTGCTGCTATGTTATATACAATTATGAAAGATCAAAAACAAACAAAGGGCAAAACAAAATTAAACAATATGATTAAATCTGGAAAAGCATTAAAAATATTTTCAATAAAGAAAGAAGATTTAAAAATGTTTCAGAAAAATGCTGATAGCTATGGGATTCTTTATAGTGCTTTAATAGATAAAAAGAATAAAAATCTTGATGGTATGGTAGATATAATGGTAAGAGATGAAGATGCACCGAGAATAAATAGAATAGTTGAAAGATTTAAACTAACAACAATAGATACTGCTAAAGTTCAAACAGTAGTACAAAAAGCTATTGAAGAAAGAAAAGAAAGTCAAAACCCAAAAGATAAAGGTGTTCAAGAAAAATCTAAAGAAGAATTACTTGAAGAAGTTTTATCTCAAAAACCTATTCAAAAAGAAAATGTGCAACCTGAAAATTTCAATTATGCAATGACTGTAAAAAACCCTCAGTCAGAGCATTCCTCAAAAACATTAATCAAAACCGAAGGGGTATCTAAACCTTTGAATAAGAAAAAATCTGTTAGAAAAGAATTAGCAGAAATTAAAGAAGAGGTTAGAAAAGAAGCGGCAATTAAAGAAAAAGCACAAGTAAAGGATGTGAAAGTAGTTGCAACACAAAAACAAAAAGCACCTAAAGTTAAAGATGCTAGATAGGGGGAAAACATTGGAAGAAACTAGAGTAATAAAATTAGATAAATATGACTATAAACTGATTATTAATGCTCTTAATGAATTTAGAAATATGAAGATTAAAGAAAATATTGATACCGAAATTATTGATGATTTACTAATGAAATTATTTGATGCCCCAGTAGAAAAATCAAAAATAAGAGGAGAGCGTTATATAAGTGCAAGATGATAAATATACTCGTAAAGTAATTTATGTAGTAGGTATTATTCCTATAATATGGTTAGCACTATTGATTGCTCCATATTTAAGTGGAGGACTAATTGAAATAGTAAAAAACAGTGAAATTATTTTTAATAATATGTTTAAAATAAGTTTTTGTGAGGATAGTATTAGAACTATTCTTATTTTTTTGATTATATATTTTTTAGGAATAATGGTTTATGAATCTACTCGAAAAAATTACAGAAGAAAAGAAGAATATGGTTCAGCAGAATGGGGCAGTGCTGCAACATTAAATAAGAAATATAAACAAAAAGAAAATATGAATAAGTTATTGACTAAAAATGTAGCTTTAGGATTAAATGGAAAAAAGCATAGAAGAAATGTAAATGTTTTGGTAGTAGGAGGTAGTGGTGCAGGAAAAACTTTTAGCTATTGCAAACCTAATGTTTTACAAGCAAATAGCTCTTATGTTGTTTTAGATCCAAAGGGAGAAATAGTAAGAGATACAGGACACTTATTAGAAGAAAAAGGTTACGAGGTAAGAGTGTTAGATTTAATTAATATGGAAAAATCTCATTGTTATAATCCTTTTGTATATATAAAAACAGATAATGATGTGCAAAAACTGGTAACTAATTTGTTTAAATCTACTACACCTAAAGGAAGTCAAAGCAATGATCCATTTTGGGATACTGCAGCTAGTATGTTATTGTTAGCTTTAATCTTTTATTTAAAATATGAAGCTCCAGAAGAAGAACAAAATTTTGTAATGGTTATGGAATTATTAAGAGCAGGAGATGTAAAAGAAGATGATGATGAATATATATCTCCACTTGATATGCTATTTAATAGGTTAGAAACAAAAAATCCAGAACATATTGCATTAAAGTATTATAGGGCATATCACTCAGGTTCAGCAAAAACATTAAAATCAATACAAGTTACTCTTGCTAGTAGATTAGAAAAATTTAATTTAGATAGTTTAGCAAGTTTAACTGCAGCAGATGAACTTGATTTACCATCACTTGGCGAAAAGAAAGTTGCTTTATTTGCAATAATACCAGATAATGATACTTCATTCAATTTTTTAGTAAGCATATTATATACTCAAATATTTCAACAATTATTTTATTTAGCAGATTATAAGTATGGTGGAAGTTTACCAGTACATGTTCATTTTGTAATGGATGAGTTCGCCAATGTCAGTTTGCCAGATGATTTCGATAAAATTTTATCTGTAATGAGAAGTAGGGAAGTTTCTGTTTCTATTATTTTGCAAAACCTGGCACAATTAAAGGCATTATTTGAAAAGCAATGGGAGAGTATAGTTGGGAATTGTGATGAATTTCTATATTTAGGTGGTAATGAGCAAAGTACACATAAATATGTAAGCGAATTATTAGGAAAAGCAACTATTGATACAAATACTTATGGGCATTCTTATGGAAGTCATGGAAGTTATTCAACAAATGACCAAATGGCAGGTAGAGAGTTATTAACTCCAGATGAAGTTAGAATGTTAGATAATCAATATGCTTTATTATTTATAAGAGGAGAAAGACCAGTAAAAGATTTTAAATATAACTTAAAAGAACATCCAAATGCTAATAAAACTCCAATAGGAAATGGAAAACCATATATTCATGGTACAACTGAAAATTCTATTGGAAGTATTTCATTTAATATTGAAGATATAGATTTAAGTACAAAAGATATTATTGATATAGAATTACAAGATGATGATTATGAGTTATTATCAAATGAAGAAATTGATGAATATATCAAGGAAAGCAATTTATAATGTAGAAATATGTCGAATTATTTGTCTTGTATTATGATATTTTCTAATAGTATAATCAATTAAAATATACAAAAGAAGGAGTAATAAGATGAATAAAAAATTTAATTTAATTCAAGAAATTGAAGCGGCATTAAGCATAATTGTTAGAAAAACTAATGAAAACGAGTATATTACATTCTTGTATAGTAATGAGTTATTAAAAGAATATGATGATGCTGTCAAGAATTTAGAAGAAGAATCATTAGAGGAAGATAAACTTGAGCAGATTTTAAAAATGTCAGAAAATAAATTGAAAGAATTATTATAAAAATAAATTATAATGTAGGTTGCTAAAAGGGCTACAATGATTGAGCTATGGCTTGATTATTGTAGCTCTTTTTTTGTGCCTAAAAATCAATATTATGTTTATTTAAAATTTGAAGAAAGGAATTTAAAAACATGAAAAATAAAATTGAAATTAAAAATGAAAACAAAAGAGGAAAATTAGGAAAGAAAATTTTAAGTAGAGGAGCTTTTATAATAGGATATGTAGCTGCATTAACTATATTTCAACAAGTAAATGTATTTGCATCTGATGATCCATTAGCTGTAGTAAATAATTTATCTAACTTTATATTTGGACTAATTAGAGCTGTTGGTATGATAATTCTAGGCTTTGGTATAGTTCAAGTAGGAATGAGTTTAAAATCTCATGATCCAACACAAAGAGCTAATGGAATAATGACTTTAGCAGGTGGTATTGTTATAACATTTGCTAAAGAAATCTTAAACTTGATTACAGGTGGCTAAAATTTAATTTAAAAATTAGACAGGTAAATTTATCTATTAAAAGATAAAAACCTGTCTAATTTGATTTTGATAATAAGGAGGGAACAAAATTGAGTTGGATTCAAAGCAATTTAGAAAATGCTTTAAATACTTGGAATGGAAAATTAACAGAAATATATGATTTAGTTGTAACTCATCCTATGGATTTTAGAGGTGGCTCTATCTGGAAAGTGATTATGAATATAAATGGAGCAATGCAAGCAATAGGTTTAGCATTACTTGTATTATTTTTTGTTATAGGAGTAATGAAAACTTGTGGTTCTTTGACTGAAGTTAAGAAACCAGAACATGCCCTGCGACTCTTTATAAGATTTGCTATTGCTAAAATTGTAGTTACTCATGGATTAGAAATAATGAATGCGATATTAAACATAGGTTATGGAATAACAATGCAAGTAATGACCAAATCATCTCTTTTAAATAGTCCTACATCACTTCCTGGAAGTATAGTAGATGCAATAAACAATTTAGGATTTTTTGAACAAATACCTTTGTGGGCAGTAACTTTGTTGGGCAGTTTATTTATAACTGTACTGTCATTTATTTTAATACTTACTGTATATGGTAGATTTTTTAAAATTTATATGTATATGGCATTATCTCCAATACCATTATCATCTTTTGCAGGACAACCAAGCGACCAAATAGGTAAAAGTTTTATAAAATCGTTTGCAGGAGTCTGTTTAGAAGGTGCAGTTATAATTCTTTCTTGCGTTATATTCTCTGTCTTTGCAAGTTCTGGTCCAAGTGTGGACACAGGTGCAGAAGCAGTAACTATGGTTTGGAAATATGTTGGAGAGCTGATATTTAATATGCTAGTTCTGGTGGGAACAGTAAGAATGTCAGATAGAATTGTAAAAGAAATGATGGGATTATAGAAAGGTGGAATGTAGTATGAAAAATTATGAAGAATTAGTAGATACAAAAAATACACTACAAAATAAATTTGCATTAAATACATTATTAGAAGTTGGTAGGAAGAATCTATTAGATGAAAAATATTGTAAAGAAATGTTGAATAATATAGATAAAAATGATGGATCTTTTATGACATCAAAATATCAAAGAGAAATTTTTGAAATTGCAATTAAAATGGCAAAATTGAGCGATAAAGACTTATGTGAGTATATTTACGATAAAAGAAAAGAAGAAAGAAAATTGGAAAGGGGAAGATAAAGAGTATGGATGAAATGTACTATTATGCCTTTTGTATAGGTTATGACTTTATGAATGATTATTTCAAAAATTGTGAAATGCCAGAATGTGATGTGGTATTTGAAGAATGCAAGAAATTATCTAAAAAGTTTATGAAGTCAGATGAATATAAAGATCTTAATTATTCTGGATATGAACAATTAGAAAAATGGCTAGACAATAATAAAGAGAAAATCAAAGATGATTACATTGGTATTAAACAAGAGAAAAAAGAAAGAGAGGCAAGATAGAATGAATATTAATGTTAATTTTAAAAAAATATACAATGATTATGCAAAAGATAAAATAGAAGATTTAGGTTTTATCAAAGCAAATAGTGGAAGTGAAGCGAATTGCATTAAAGGAATTACTTATAAATTAAATTATATAGATAAAGAAATTAGAGAAGTACACCCTGCTTATTGTGTTTCTCCAGAAGATTTTTATGGAGATGAAATTGATAAATATATACATGAACAAAATAAGCATTTAGAAGAATATTATGGAGATGATCCAGAGGGACTGATACTTTGTTCAAAGGAAAAAGACAAGTATGTAGTTAAATATAATATGGGACAAATGGTAACACCTTTTTATCCAATGTTAGCTAATATGACTTTTTTAAAAGTAGATACAAAGTTCCACAATATAATTAATGAATATTGGACTGAACTTTATCTTGATGAAGATATGAAAGCAGGTATTGCAGGAGAATTAGATATAGGAAATGGATCTGGAGATGGACTATTCAAAGATATAATTAATGCATATTTACATATAGATAATCAGCATGATGCTAAAATACTTGACAAAACTATTACTGAATTTAAAGAATTATTCGATAAATATAAAATTCCAATACCATCGTTAAATAGACTATATGATATTTTATCAAATAATACTAATAGAGAAGATTTAAAACAAGCTCTATTAGAGTTTATTCATGATATTGATAATTTATCAATTAATAACGAAAAGTTACATTTGAGAGATAAAGAAACTACAATAAAACCAATAGAAGAAGATTTAAAACAATTAAAGCAATTAAAAAGAAAAAAGGATAAGGAGGCTAGATAATGGAAGTAAAAATAAATAAAGATATTAGAGAATTTACTGAAAGTATATTTTTTGGACTGTCTATGCGACAGTTCATTTTTTCTTTACTAGCTTGTATTGTAGCTGTTATTTTATATTTTGCATTTAAACCATTCTTTGGAATAGAAACTTTATCCTGGATGTGTATATTAGGAGCTGCACCATTTGCAGTATTAGGTTTTGTTAAATACAACGGTATGACAGCTGAAAAATTTGTAATGGCATGGATTAAATCTCAAATATTATCTCCAAAAAGATTATATTTCAAATCTACAAATTTTTATTACGAGATTTACAAAGAAGATATTGAAAATCTTCAATTAAAAGATGTCAAGAAACCTAAAAAAGAAAAAGTTATTAAAGATAAAAAATTAAAGAAAAAGTTAAAAATAGGGAAGGAGAAGATAGATGAAAACACTAACAAAAATATTTAAGCAAGATAAGGAAAAATTTGTTGTTCCAAAAAAAGTGCAAGATATTATTCCTGTAAAAGCAATTTGGGAAGATGGAATATTTTTAGTAGGAAATAATAAATATTCCAAATCTTTTAAATTTGTTGATATAAACTATGCAGTAGCATCAAGAGAAGATAAAGAAGCTATGTTTTTGGATTATTCAGAACTTTTAAATGCTCTAGATACAGGAGCAACAACAAAAATAACTATAAATAACAGAAGGATAAATAAATTAGATTTTGAAAAAACAATGCTATTAAAAGAAGAACATGATGAATTAGATAAATACAGAAAAGAATATAATCAAATGTTATTATCGCAAACAAAAAAAGCAAATGAAATTGTTCAAGAAAAGATAATAACTATATCTATATATAAAAAGTCGATTGAAGAAGCAAGAAATTATTTTTCAAGAGCTGGTGCAGAT
>CAOKHI010000025.1 GCA_948468275.1 uncultured Clostridium sp.
ATGTAAGTGTAAAATCTAAATAAAAACAAGAAAATGGGACAAACGAAAAAATTCAAATAAAAAATATATTGTAAATAATTCTATTTTATGTTATATTATATTTTGTTAATAGAGTGTTTTATACACTCTTTTCTTTATGCAAAATAGATTTTATGGGGGAGAGTTACTTTGGATAAATTAGTTATTACTGGAAAAACACCTTTAAAGGGAGAAATTACTGTAAGTGGTGCAAAAAATGCTGCTGTTGCAATTTTGCCTGCTGCTTTATTAATAGATGGAACTTGTACTATTGAAAATTTACCTAATATTAGTGATGTTAAATTGTCTTGTGAAATTTTAGAGGAATTAGGAGCAAAAATTGTTTGGATAAATGATAACTCTATTACTATAGATACAAGAAATATTTCTTGTACTAGTGCTTCTCTTGATTTAACTCGTAAATTTAGAGCATCTTACTATATTTTAGGTTCACTTCTTAGTAGATGTAAAGATGTTAGTGTTGGTATGCCAGGTGGTTGTAAACTTGGTGCTCGTCCTATTGATCAACATATAAAAGGATTTGAAGCCTTAGGAGCAAAAGTTGAGGTTTGTCAAGGTAATATTACTGCAACAGCTAGTGAACTTATTGGAACTTCTATTTATTTAGATGTTGTTTCTGTTGGTGCTACTATTAATGTTATGCTTGCTGCTGTTTTAGCAAAGGGTACTACAATAATAGATAATGCTGCAAAAGAACCTCATATTGTAGATGTAGCAAACTTTTTAAATACTATGGGTGCTGATATTCGTGGTGCTGGTACAGATGTTATTAAAATAAATGGTGTTACTAAACTACATGGTAATGCTACATACTCAGTTGTACCTGACCAAATAGAAGCTGGTACTTTTATGCTTGCTGCTGTTGCTTCTCGTGGTGACTTAATTATTAGAAATTGTATTACAAAACATTTAGATTGTATTACTGCAAAAATACTTGAAATAGGAGCCCATGCTGAAGATTTGGGTGGTGATGCTATTCATGTTTGGTGTGATAGTCGTCCTAATAAAGCTATTATAAAAACTTCTCCTTATCCAGGTTTTCCAACAGATTTACAATCTCCAATGGGAGTTGTACTTAGTATTGCCCAAGGTACAAGTGTAATAAATGAAAGTATTTGGGAATCTAGATTTCAATATACTGATGAATTAAATAAAATGGGTGCAAAAATAACTGCTCAAGGAAAAAGTGCATTTTTTGAAGGTGTAGAAGAATTATATGGAGCTCCTGTATATGCTACTGATTTACGTGCTGGTGCTGCTTTAATTATTGCAGGTATTTGTGCTAATGGAAAAACTGAAATATATAATTTAGAACATATCGATAGAGGTTATGAAAATATAGAAGAAAAATTTAAAAGTATTGGTGCAAATATTGTTAGGATAACAGAATAAAGGAGATTTACAAATGTTAAATTTTTGCAGTTTATATAGTGGTAGTAGTGGAAATAGCTTATTTGTTGGAAGCCAAAATGCTAATATTTTAGTTGATGCAGGTGTTAGTGCAAAAAAAATTGTTGAAGGACTAAATTCAATTAATGTTGATGTATCTAATATTGATGCTATTTTAGTTACACATGAACATAGTGACCATATTCAAGGTTTAGGAACTTTGTCTAAAAAATACAATATACCTGTTTATGCAAATAAAAAAACTTGGGATGCTATGTCTAATAAGAAAGACAAAATATGTGATTGTAATATGAATTTTTTCAACAATAATGAAGATTTTGAAATTGCAGATTTAATTATTCATCCTTTTGATATTCCTCATGATGCTGCTAATCCTTGTGGTTTTAATTTTACATGTAATAATGATAAATTAAGTATTGCAACTGATTTAGGTCATATGACTACTTCTATTATTGATTGTTTAGAAAATAGTAAATTTTTAATGTTAGAAGCAAATTATGATCCTGAAGTATTAAAATGTTCTAAATATCCATTTCTTTTAAAAAATAGAATTTCTGGTCCTAATGGGCATTTGTCTAACAGTCTAGCTGGAAAAGCTATTTGTCATTTGATTAAATCTGGTCTTGAAACTGTTACTTTAGGACATTTATCTAAAGAAAGTAACTTTCCAGAACTAGCATATAGTACTGTTTTAGAAGAATTAGCTATTAATAATTATACATGTAATGACATAACACTAAGTGTTGCAGATAGAAATGCACCTGGCCAAATGGTTAAAATTGGTTAAGGAGGAATTTTTATGCTTAATATTGATATTGTTTGTATTGGTAAAATTAAAGAAAAATTTTTTAAAGAAGCAATTGCTGAATATTCTAAAAGATTGTCTAAATATTGTAATTTAAAATTTATTGAACTTCCTGATGAAAAACTGCCTTCTAAACTAAATACTAATATTATAAATGAAATTAAAAATAAAGAATGTTCTAAAATGCTTTCTTATATTGATAGAAATTCATATATTATATGTCTTGACTTAAAAGGTACTCAATTATCTTCAGAGGATTTTTCTGCTAAAATAGATGATATTGCTTTAAATTACAATAGTAAAATCACATTTGTTATTGGTGGCACTTTGGGACTAAATAATTACATTTTAGAAATTGCAAGTCAGAAACTATGTTTTTCTAAAATGACATTTCCTCATCAATTAATTCGTGTTTTTTTATTAGAACAACTTTTTAGAGCTTTCAAAATTTCAAAAGGTGAAACTTACCATTGGTAATGTTTCTATTTTTATGCATATTTTTTATAATTTTACAAACTCTATCAATAGGAGGTCTTTTTATGAGTTCTTATTGGTTAGATTCTGTTAAAAATAATAATTTATCTTATTCAAGTTTAGATAAAGATATTGATGTTGATGTATGTATTATTGGTGGAGGTATTACAGGTATTTCTACTGCATATCACCTTGCAAAATCAGGTCTTAAAGTTTGTATTTTAGAAAAGGACAAAATTGCTCATCATGCAACTGGAAATACTACTGCAAAAATAACATCTCAGCATGGGCTTTTTTACGATTATTTAATAAATACATTTTCATCTGATTTTGCAAAAGGTTATTTAGATGCAAATCAAGAAGCTATTTCTATTATGAAAACTATTATAGATAATGAAAAAATTAGTTGTGACTTTGAATATCAAGATAATTTTGTTTTTACAGATGATGAAAATGAAATTTCAAAAATAAAAAAAGAAGTATTAGCTGTAAACTCTTTAGGTTTTAATGCTGAATTTGTAGATAATGTTCCTCTTGTAGTTCCTGCAAAATGTGCTATAAAATTCCCAAATCAAGCTCAGTTTAATCCTTTAAAATATGTACATGGACTGTGTAGAGCTATAACCTCTAATTCTGGAAAAATATTCGAGAATTCCAAAGTTTATGATGTAAAAAAAGATGATGATTTTTATAAAGTATACACTCAAGGTAATATAGTTTCTTGTAAATATGTTGTACTTGCTACACACTACCCTATTATTAATGCACCTGGTTTTTACTTTTTAAAAATGTATCAAGAAGCATCTTATATTATAGGTGTTGAAACAAATTTGCCACTTTTTGATGGAATGTATATAAACACTAAATCACCTATTTCTTCTTTTAGAACAGCCATTTATAATAATAAAAGATTATTGTTAATTGGAGGATCTGAACATAAAGTTGGTAGCAATGAAAATGTAGCTAATTCGTATACTAACTTAGAAAATTTCGCAAAAAACTTGTATCCTGATGCTAAAATATTATATAGGTGGCAAACTCAAGATTGTATTTCTTTAGATAAAATTCCATATATAGGCGAGTTTTCTACAATTATGCCAAATATGTATGTAGCTACTGGATTTAAAAAATGGGGAATGACTACTTCTTGTGTTGCAAGTAAACTTATTTGTGACAAAATTTTAGGAAAAGAAAATAAATATGAAAAAATATTTTTATCTACTAGATTTAACCCTATAAAAAATGGTACTGAATTTGTAAATTTATTAAAACAAGTTTCTACATCTTTAGTCTTAGATAAATTTAAAATTCCAGAAGAAACTCTAAATTCTATAAAAAAAGATGAAGGTAAAATTATTGAACTAGATAATACTAAACTTGGTGTTTATAGAGATATTTCTGGAAAATTTTATGTAGTAAAACCTATTTGTTCACATTTAGGATGTGAACTTTCATGGAATAATTTAGATAAAACTTGGGATTGCCCTTGCCATGGTTCTCGCTTTAGTTATATGGGAAAATCTTTATATGATCCTAGTATTAAAGATTTAGCAATGAAAATTATAGACTAAATTCGGCATATTAATATAAATAATTTTAAGTTTATTATACCTACAATTTTCATATATTTTTTGCTATTTTCGCATAATGTGACAAATTTTTCTTTTTTCTTGTAGTATAATTGTGAATTATGCGAAAGAAAAGAGGTGTTATAAAAATGAGTAACATCATAGATTTTAATGCTTATAAAAATATTACAGGTGTTGAATGTGGAACTATTACTATTTGTGTTTACAAAAATCCTCGTACTGGTTATCCTTTCTTTTATATAAAGCC
Source organism: uncultured Clostridium sp. (assembly GCA_948468275.1). Lineage (GTDB taxonomy): Bacteria > Bacillota > Clostridia > TANB77 > CAG-508 > RGIG8482. The sequence continues at coordinate 4,565 of CAOKHI010000025.1, forward strand.
TGATAATGAAAATTTGGCTCCAATTGTAGATATATTAGATGATACTTTAAAATTATACTAATTTTAAATAGAAAAAAATTATAAAAAGTAGAAAAAGTTTTTATAGATTTTTCTACTTTTTAATTCATAAAATATTTATTTTAAATTTTTTATAAATATAATATTTGAATATATAAATATCATATTCCTATTGTTATTACTATTACCTCTGCTTTATTTACAGTTATGTATAATACACATATTATTTTTGATTGTCTTCTTTTTTATTGTTTTCCAATATTATTTCTTGTTTATTATCTTCTTCTTTTTTTATACTATCCATTATCATTATAAATTTTACATTTCCTGTATTTCCATTATTTAACATTGTAAAATTATTATATTCATTTGATAAAACTTGCAGTTTTTCTAATGTAGTAGTTATATTTTTTACATCTTTATTAACATAGCCACAAATTGTTTGTATTCCTTCTTTATTGAATTTTTGTATTCCGTGTAGTAATGTGCTTGCACCTTTAGATATTGTTTCTGAACCTTGTAATAATTGATTATTTGCGTATGTTAATTTGCTTGCTGATGTATCTAATTTTTGTAATCCTTGTTTTACTTTATTTGAACCTGCATTTAGAGTATTAGTTCCATTTGATAGTTGTATACATGCATCATATAATTGTTTAGTTCCATTTGATAGTTCTTGTGTTTTACTATACAATGTTGTTGTACCTAATTTTAGCTGTGTTGTTCCTGTATGTAAGGTTTTAGTTCCATTTTCTAAATCTTGTAAACCCTGTTTTAAACTTTTTAGTCCTTCTGTAAGTTGCTTTATTTTTGTCGTATCTGTATTTTTCAATGTTGTAATTGTTTCATTATTTGCCTTTATATTAGCTTCTAGTAATGAAATTAATGATTTATTTGTTTCTATTGATTTTTTTAATGTTTTTATTGTATTTTCATCTTTTGCCACTTTTAATTGTTTTTCAAAATTAGCATTTGATTCTTTTAGAGTCTTTACTGTATTCTTATTTGTATTTATTAATTGATTTAGTTCTTTTATTTTTACTGTATTGTCTGATATTTGTATATTACTTACTTGTGCAATTATACTTTCTAATCCTTTTAATAATTGTTCCTCTCCTGTTTGTAGTTGTTTGCTTCCTTGTTCTAACTGTCCTAATTTTTCGTTTATTGTTTGTTGTGCATCACTTATTAATACTGTTCCCTCATTTACAGTTTTTGCAGCTATTTGTAGTTTTTTTGTGTTTTTATTTAATGAATCTATTCCTTCATTTATTTTTGAATAGTTTTCATTTGCACTATTTATTCCTTCTGACATTTGATTTATTGCTGTATTAAATTCTTGTGATTTCCCATTATAAGTATCTGTTCCTTGTTGTAAAGTGCTTGCTCCTTGTTCTAATTGCTCACTAGATATTTGTAATGTATTTACTTTATTATATATTTCATCTAGTTTAGAAAACATATCTACATCTTTTTCTATTATTTTTGGTGTAACATATGTTATTATATTATTTAGCTCAAAATTTGTTGTTTCCATAGTTATTTCTACTTTATTTGGTATATCTATTTTGTCTTTTTCTAATCCTAAACTTTCTTGCATACCTGGTAAACACATACCTATAACTGTTGTTTTATCTCCATCATCAATTACTTTTCCATTTGTTATTTGTATATTTTTATTATTTCCATTACTTATTATTGTTCCACAAATTGCTACAAATGGTGTATATATTTTTTTATTTTTTCCATTTATTTGGACTATATGTTCATCTTTATTTATATACTCAATTTGTATTTTTACTGTTCCACTTCTTCCTAATATTTCTTCTTTGCTTATCTCATTGCCATCTAATTCATATTTTACTATACATTCTATTGGCAAATCTTTGTCAGTTTTTCCTTGATAGTATATGTCATTTCCTTGTGCATTCCATTCTAAGTTATTACCTTCTTTTAATGGTTGCTCATCTGAATTTGTGTTTTCTATGTTTGTTAGGTCTGATATGTCCTTTATTAGTTGTTCTTTTTCATCGTTTTTTATATGGCTATTTACAATAGTATTATAATTTGTTCCTTCTGCATTTAATTTAGTATACACTGTTTCATCTTTTGTATATGCAAATATTGGTGTTGTGTAAGCAATTGTAGTACATAAAAGTAATGTTGCTGTTATTTTTGAAATACTCTTTTTGTTCATAATTTAATCAATTCCTTTCTTTTATTTTTTATAAAAAATATATAATTATTGTACTTTTAATTTTGTTGTTTTTGTTATAATTTTGTCAAATAATAATAGTAGTGATGGTAATACAGTTATTACACATATCATACTCACTATTGCTCCTCTAGACATTAGTGTACAAAGTGAACCTATCATTTCTATTTTTGAAAATGCCCCTACTCCAAATGTTGCTCCAAAAAAGCATAATCCACTTATTATTATTGAACCTATTGATGTTTGTAATGATTTTTGTATTGCATCATTTTTGTTTATACCGTTTTTTCTTTCATTTATATATTTAGTTGTTATTAATATTGCATAATCTATAGTTGCCCCAAGTTGTATAGTTCCTATTACTATTGATGCTATAAATGGTAGTGTTGTATTTGTATAATATGGTATTCCCATGTTTATAAATATTGCAAATTCTATTACTGCCATTAATATTATTGGTAAAGATAAAGATTTTAGCACTATTATCATTATTATAAATATTATTCCTATTGATACTGTATTTACACTATTAAAATCATGGTTACTTATTTCTACTAAGTCTTTCATTAGTGGTCCTTCACCTGCAAGTATAGCATTTTCATCATATCGTTTTATTATTTCATTTACTTTTTCTACTTGTGCATTTAATTCATCTGTTGCCATCTCATATTCAGAATTTATTATAACCATTTGGTATTTATCGTTTTGAAATATCTGTAATACATCTTGTGGTATCATTTCTTTTGGTATTCCTTTATCTACCATTTTAGCATATGAAAATGTCCATTTTATTCCATCTAAATTTTCTATTTCTTTTAGCATTTCATTCATATTGTAATCTGGTATATCTTTATTTATTAATAATAATTCCATAGATACCATATCAAATTTTTCTTTTAGTTCATCATTTGCAGTTACACTATCTAAGTATTTAGGTAAGGATTTGTCTAAGTTATAGTATATTTTTGTATTAGTATATCCATAAAATGCTATTGGTAAGATAATTATAAATGCTATTATTATTGCTTTGTGGTATTTTATTACAATATCTTTTATTATAGTAAATTTAGGTAATATTTGTTTATGTTTTGTTTTTTCTATTAATGTATTTAATTGAAGTATCATACTTGGTAATATTGTTACTACACATATTACTCCTAATAGTACTCCTTTTGCCATTACAAGACCTATGTCTTTGCCTAATGTTAGGTTCATACTACATAGAGCTAAAAATCCTGCTATTGTTGTAAGTGAACTTCCTACTACTGATACTAGAGTTTTAGATATTGCATTTGCCATTGCTTCATTTATATCTTTAATATGTTCTTTTTCTTGCATATAACTATGGTATAGAAAAATAGCAAAGTCCATTGTTACACCTAATTGCAATACTGCACTTATTGCTTTTGTTATGTATGATGTTTCTCCTAATATTATATTGCTTCCCATATTGTATAAAATTGCTATTCCTATATTTAACAATAATAATATTGGAGCAATATATGAATCTAATGCTATTTCTAATACTATTAAACATAATATAACTGCTATAACAACATATGTTGTTATTTCTGAGTCAGATAAATCTCTTGTGTCTAATACAGTTGCTGTCATTCCACTTATTTTACATCTTTCATCTGTTAGTTTTCTTATTTGTTCTACTGCTTGCATAGTAGAATCTGATGATATTTGATCTTTAAATGTAACTAACATTATTGTTGAATTTTCTTTATACATTTTATCTTTTATCTTCTGTGGCATCATTTCTATTGGTATACTAGTTCCTAATACATCTGCTAAGCTTACTGCTTTTTCTACATTATCTATTTGTTTTATTTTTTCTTCTAGTTTTATTATATCTTTTGTTTTCATATCTTCTACTATTACTACTGAAAATGCTCCCATGTTAAAGTCTTTAGATAATATGTTTTCTCCTTTTATTGTTTCTACATCTTCTGGAAGATACACTAGTATATCGTAATTTATTTTGGTTGCTTTTATTCCTAAAATTGCTGGAATTAATAGTAATAAAGTTATTACCAAAATTATCTTCCTATGTTTACATATGGCTTCTCCAAATTTGTGCATGTATATTCTCCTTTCTTATATGACTAATGGTCATTTTTAATATTATAGTACATTTGTGACCGTTGGTCAATAGCTTTTTTTTAATTTTCTAAAAAAGTTAATATATATGGTTAAATAATTGACCAATCGTCTAAAATGTGTCATAATTAGTTATATAAGGGAGGTATTTGTTGTGAAAGATGAAGATAATAAAGAAAATAGATTGCTTGATACTGCTTTTAGCTTATTTACTAAAAAAGGTATAAAGGATACTTCTATACAAGAAATTGTAGATAATGCAAATGTTGCAAAGGGTACTTTTTATTTATATTTTAAGGATAAATACGAAATTAGAGATATTTTAATTGCAAAACAATCTCATAAACTATTTAAAGAAGCTTTAGAGAATTTAAGAAAAAATTATATTTGCAATTTATCTGATCAAGTTATTTTTATTATAAATTATGTTATTGATGAATTAACTAAGGCTCCTGATATTTTAAAATTTATATCTAAAAATTTGTCTTGGGGAATTTATAGTAAAACTATTATTAAAATATATGAAGATAGCGAAAACAAAGAAGATAGTGTTTATAAGCTTTTTATAAAAGGGGTAAAGGATAATAATCTAAATTTAAAAAATCCAGAAGTAACTTTGTTTATGATAATTGAATTAGTAAGCTCTACATGCTTTAATTCTATTTTATATAATGAGCCTCTTCCTATTAATGAATTTAAACCTTATTTGTACGATACCATTAGAAGCTTAATAGATGCTCAATAAATTTACAATAATTCCTTTTATTAAGAATATTTTATTTTATAAATTTCTTCTAAGACTGATGATTTATAATTGCTTTTTGTTTAGCCTTTAGATATGGTAAACAATATATTAAATTTGTTCAATCTACAAATATTGTCAGAGAACTTTTTTACCATTACTTTTGGGGATTATAGGCTATATGCATTTTTATTTTTTTCTATAAATAATTTAATTTAGGTTCTATAAAACAAAATATAGTGCAAAACTTTTAAAGTTCTGCACCATATTTTATTTCTTCTTGTTTTTCTTCTTCCTCCTTTTCTCGTAACTCCTTAACTATTTTAATAAACTTTTCTTGACCTTGCCTTATTAAATATTTATCTGTTTCACTTTTTGTTTGTCCATTTTCTAATTGATATGCTAAATATCGCTCTGTTGAAAGTAATTCCGTAAATTCTGAAAAATCATATTCTCCTATATCTTTTACTTGTATTCCTTTTTCATGTAATATTGAGATTAATTTATCATCTATTTTAAATCTTATTACATGTTGACTATTTGCTATTTCTTGGTTTTCTTTTATATCTCCTTTATATGTTTCATAAGAAATTACATTTTTAAATCTATCTTTTGTTGCTATTAAATGTGCATATGATCTTTCTATTTTAAAACTATTTACATCTATTGGATTATCTGGATTTTCTTGGTTATATATATTAACAATAATTTTTGCTGTGTATGCATCTAATTCTTTTCCTGTATTTATATTACATAAATCTTCTAACATTGGTTCTTTTAATTCTTCATTAACTGTTTTTTCATCTGCACTTGCTTCTAGTCCTTGTATTTGCATATCTTGTTGCTCTTGTTGAATTTGTCCTTTAGTCTCATTTCCTTTTTCTTCTTCTTGAATATTGGCTTCAACTTTACTTGCATATCTCTCTTGTTTTGGAGTATTTGCATATGTATATGTTCCTACTAATGTAATAGCAGTTAATCCAATTGCTAATCTTATATTTCTTTTAATCTTTGCCTTGTCTTTATTATATTGTCTTTGTATTTGGCGATTTTGGCTTAGAAATTCTTTCCTAAGACCTTCTTTCGTTGTTCTTGCTGTTTTATAATTACCTTTTTCTATTTCTTGTTTTATTAAATTATCTAGTCTTTTTTCTGGTATCAAGTTTTCAAGTACACCCATAGTGTTACCTCCTAAATCTTTTATCTAACTTTAATTATACTCCTATATTAAATGTTTGTCAAAATTTAGTTTCTATTTTCAACTGTTGGTATACGTATTACTACTTCTGTACCTTTTCCTACTTCACTTTTTATATCTATGCTTCCATCATTTTTGTCTAATATTTCTTTTGCAATAGATAAACCAAGCCCTGTTCCTCCCATATCTCTTGTACGTGCTTTATCTACTCTATAAAATCTTTCAAAAATCCTTTTTAGGTCTTCTTCTGGTATTCCTAATCCATTATCTATTATTTTAATATATGCATCATTATATACAAATCCTACATATATTTTTATTCTTCCTTTTTCTTTAGTATATTTTATACTATTTGTCATTATATTTAATACTACTCTTTCTATTCCATATTTATCTGCATATACAGGTGGAACATTCGCTGTAACAAAGCATTCTACTTCTTGTTGTTTTTTGTCTATTTCTATTTGCACTTTTTCTTGGCATTTTTTTACTAATTCTCCTAAATCAAATTGCTGTTTTTCTGTTTTTATTTGGTTATTGTCAAATCTTGATAATGTTAATAAGTCTGTTACTAGTTTTGCCATTCTTCTTGCTTCTGTTGCTATTACATTTAAGAATTTGTCTTGTGTTTGTTTATCATATTCACCTTCTAATAGTGTGTCTGCATATCCCATTATCGATGTTATTGGCGTTTTTAATTCGTGTGATACATCTGCTACAAATTCCTTTCGCATATTGTCTAATTTCACATGTTCTGTAATGTCTTGTATTACTACCATTATTCCTGTTGGGCGGTCGTTTTCATCTTTTAATGGTGCAAAAAACATATTTATATTTTTATCTCCTACTGTTACTCTTTTTTCTGATGAAGTCCAATCTTCTAAATATATAATTTTTTCCATGTTCATGTCTGTATCCAATTTTTTAAATATTTGCTCAAAGCTTTCATCTTCTGGCATTATTCTTAATAGTCTTGTTGCTGCTGGATTTACTAGTATTATTTTTCCTTTCATATTAAATGCAATTATTCCATCTGTCATATGTTTTAATATCGCTTTTATTTTTACATCTTCACTTGTTGATTTATTATTTTCCCTACTTTCTATTAGCTTTTTTCCTTGCCTTTTTTCTTTTTTACTTATTATTGTTGCAATTATTATTGTTATTAGTAAAAATGTTATAATTAAACATATTGATACTATTTTTATAGTTTCTATTATTACTTTTTTGTCATCTGTAGGTAAATTTAGTGTAGATATTTTTAGTATGAAGATTGTATCCATAACTACAATTATTGCAACACATATTATAGTAAATAATAGTATTCTATTGAATTTATTATTTTTCAATTTGTTTCCTCCACATTCTTAGTTATATCTCATATTTTATGCTAAATTTTATAAAATATAGACCATAGAAGATATATTTTCTACGGTCTTTATTTTTATTTTGATGCTATATAGTATCCTACTCCTCTTTTTGTTATCAATATTTTTGGTGCTGATGTGTCTTTTTCTATTTTTTCACGTATTCTTCTTACTGTTACATCAACTGTTCTTATATCACCATAATATTCATATCCCCATACTTTTTCTAATAATACTTCTCTTGTTATTACTTGTCCTGGTTGATTTGCTAGATATTTTAATACTTCAAATTCTCTTAAAGTTAAATCTACTACTTCGTCTTTTATTTTTACTTCAAATTTGTCTAAATCTAATTTTAAATCTCCTACAACTATTTGGTTAGAAGTTTTTTCTTTTGGTGTTTCTGCTATTTCTACTATAGATGATGATGCTTCTGCTTTTCTTAAATTTGCTTTTATTCTTGCCATTAGTTCTCTTACGCTAAATGGCTTTGTTACATAATCATCTGCTCCTAGTTCTAGTCCTAATATTTTATCTATTTCTTCATCTTTTGCTGTTAACATTAAAATTGGTACATTTAAAGAATGTCTTATTCTTTTACATACACTTAATCCATCCATTTTAGGTAGCATTATGTCTAATAAAATTAAATCTGGTTTATTTTCTAATGCTATATTTACAGCTGATAAACCATCATTTGCTTGTAATGTTTTGTACCCTTCTTTTTCTAAATTGTATACTAATATATCTACTATATGTTGCTCATCATCTACAATTAGTATTGTCTTTTCTTTATCTACGATTTTTTCTTCCACGAAAATCCCGCCTTTCTATTATACATATAAGACTTCTTTTAAAAATATATCACATTAAACTATTTTGTACAAGTAGTTTTTTTAATTTCTTATTATTAGTTGTAGGTTAATATTACAGTTCACAGCATATATAATAAAATCCGCTACGGCTAAGTAATATATTTTATTTTTTCATTTCGCCCTCCAAGCTCACGGGTATTCCCCCGCCTCAATGGGCTGTCGGGTCTTCATTACAAAATAAAATATATTACTTAGTCTTCGCTACTTACTGCTATTGTCTGTGAATTGTAACAGGTTAATAGTTTTAATTTAAGTTTTTTGGAGATTTTTATAAATTTTACTCTTTAATCTTTTAATGCTAAATTTAGTAATGCCATCCTTATATATACTCCATTTTGTACTTGTTTAAATATTCTAGATTTTTCGCATTCTACTACATCATCTGCTATTTCTACATTTCTATTAAATGGTGCTGGGTGCATTATTATTGCTTCTTTTTTCATTTTTTGCATACGTTTTTGGTTTAGTCCATATAAGTTATGATATTGCTCTATTGTTTCTTGCATTTTACTTTGATGTCTTTCATGCTGTACTCTTAATAGCATTACTACATCTACTTTATCAATTATTTCATCTAAATTTATATAATTAAATCCATCTTCTTTGTATTCTTCTGGTCCAGATGTATATACTGTCATACCAAGTCTTTGCATTACTTTTATGTTTGTATGTGCAACTCTTGAGTGTTTTATATCTCCTACTATAACTGCTGTTAATCCTTCAAATTTGCCAAATTCTTGCCTTATAGTTAATAAGTCTAATAATGATTGTGATGGATGATTGCCTGTTCCGTCTCCTGCATTTAAAATTGGTATGTTTATTTTTCCCACTAATTGATTATAATATTCATTTTCTGTATGTCTTATAACTAAAGCATCTGCTCCAAACATTTCAAATGTTTTTACTGTATCATACAGGCTTTCACCTTTTTTTAGGCTTGAATTTCCTGAATCGAAATTTTGTGTTTTACATCCTAATCTTAATGCTGCCATGTCAAAGCTATAATGTGTTCTTGTAGATGGTTCAAAAAATAAATTTGCTATTACTTTTTTCCCTTCATAATCTACTGTTTTACCATTTTTAAATTCTTCTGCTAAATCAAGTATGTTATTAATTTGTTCATTTGTAAAATTGTCTAAATTTAATACATTCATTACTATTTCTCCTTTTCTATTTTTATTTTTTAGTATTATGTATATTATTCATATACTATTACTCCTGTCTTTTTATTTCTTTCAAACTAATCTACTTTTATTTAAATTTCAAAAATCCTACATGTATTGTTATATGTTATTTGTGCTATTTCTTCTAATGTTTTTCCTTTTACATCAGCTATTTTTTGCGCTGTATATTTTACATTGCTTGGGTCATTTCTTTTTCCTCTGTTTGGTTCTGGTGTTAAATAGGGACTGTCTGTTTCTATTAACATTTTTTGCTTAGGTACTAAATTTATTATTTCATCTGCATTTTTGGAGTTTTTGAATGTTATTGGTCCTGCAAATGAAATGTTGTAATCTAATTTTAATGCTTCTTTTACTAGCTCACAGTTTAATGGACAACAATGAAATACTCCTTTTTTGGTTACTGTATACTTTTTTAGTATATCTAATGTATCTTGTATGGCTTCTCTTGTATGTATTACTATCGGTAAGTTTAATTTATTTGCAAGTTGTATTTGTTTTATAAATATACTTTTTTGTACATCTTTATTTTCTTTATTCCAATAATAATCTAGTCCTATTTCTCCTATTGCTACTACTTTTTCATAAGTTGCAATTTTTTCTATTTCTTTTAACTCTTCTTCTATTTGCTTTTCGTCTTTAATATCATTTGGAGATATTCCACATGTTGCATATATAAAACTATATTGCTTTGCAAGTAATATTGCTTTTTTAGATGATGTTAAATCATATCCTGCACTTATTAGTTTTGTAATGTTTTGTTTTTGTAAGCTATTAATTAATTGTTCTCTATCTTCATTAAACTTCTCATCGTCTAAATGACAGTGTGAATCAAATAAATCCATTTTACATTCCCTCTTTATCTAATACGAAATTACTACATTAGCAGTAGCATATTCTTTACAATGTGATATACTTATGTCTATATCTTTTACTTGTAAATTTGTTTTTATAAAATTAATTTTGGGTCTACCATTTTCATCATTTACTATTTCTATATTTTTCCATCCTATGCTATATTTATCATTTAAAAGCGATGATACTGCCTTAAATGCTGCCTCTTTTGCTGCAAATCTTGCTGCATAATGCTGATATTTAGCATTATTTTTCGATTCGCAATATTGTATTTCACTTTTTGTGTATACTCTATCTAAAAACTTTTCTCCTAATTCTTCTATTGATTCTTTTATTCTATTTATTTCGATTATATCTGTTCCACAATTTATTTGCATATGTCACCTCTACCTTAAATTCATTATAGCTATAAAATTCATTATATTTAATATTAATGATATTACTAGTGCTATTAATATTACTTTATTCATTTTACTTTCTTTTTCAATATTTCTTTCTTTATATGCTATATCATATTTATTTTTTATATTTATATAAATTTTCTCTAATTCTGATACTTGTCTATATTTTTTATAAAGACTACTGCCAACATCATCATTTGTAATTTCCTGTATCCATAATTTTTTAGTGAATTCAATAAATTTTTGGCGTGCTTTTTCTTTATTATTCTTAAATTCATGTTCTAATTTTCGTAAATATATTTTTTGATATTGTATAAGTATATATGTATATAAATATTCATTTTCATATATAACTGGAAGTTTTGTATAGTTATATGTATCTATTCCTGAAGACATTAGTGCAACTCCTAATTTGCTTATTCCTATTTTTATAAACTTCCATTTCGATAATATTTCCATATGTGTTTTGTTAAAGTTAGATTTATATGCACTTGGCAATATGTTTGCATATTTAAAAAATTCGAATTCTATATTTTTAAATTGTTCCTCATCTTTCCACTGTTCTTGTTCTATACATGTATATGAATATGTAAAAAACCTGTTTGTATCTATATTTAATTCTTTTGCATCTTCTTTATTTCCTGTTATTTCTTTTATTATTTCATTTAATTTTTTTACATCACTAAATGTTGTTGCTTGCATACGTATATTTTCGTATTCTTTTAATTGCGTTAATTCTGAATTTATATCTCTAAATTTGTAATTGAAGTTTAAAATATCTGAAAACTCTTTACTATCTTCAATATTTGTTTTTATTATTAAAAAACATATTCCTGTATTAAAACATATTAATTCAATTTTTTGAATCTTGAAAAAAATTCCATTTTGCTCTCCTGCTTTTCCTTGTACATCCTCACCTAAATTATAATCAAATATTGTACATGGATATTTGGCAAGTATACTTACTTGCATTTCTTTTGTAAAATCTTCAAATTTTCTAACCTTTTGGTTAGAAAATTCGAACCCTTGAAACATAAATTCTTTTATTGTTGGTAAAAAATATGAATATATTTCATAATCTTTTTCTTTTTCAAAAAATCTTACTTTACATTTTTTATCTTTTAGTAATTTTAATATATATTTTTCATATTTATTTTCCTTTATTATATATGGATAAATAAAATATGTATATTGATATTTACTCTTTAGTTCCATTTTTTTCTCCCTTTATCTATTTATCTGTATAATAATATGCATTTACATCTTCTCCTATATGCCATCTACCTATAAAATCTATTATTATATTATTTTTTAATTCATATAGGTTATTAGCTACTTGTTTTGCATCTTTGTCAATTGCCCCCCATTTGCCATCTTTTTTTACTGCTGCAAATCCATGTTTATTTTGCTCTGTTGCATCATCATATATATAATCTACTACTACATTTCCATCTTTATTTACAAAACCATACTTTCCATCTTTTTTACTTAAGAATAGCGTGTTTTGTTTTAATATATCTTGTGCATTTTTCTCTTCAAATTTAAAATTATAGTATTTGTATTCATCTTGCACACGTATTCTTAAATAGCCCTTTTCTATGTTCACTTCATTTATTATTCCTTCAAGTTTTTTCTCAAATTTATTGTTTAATACTTGTGTATTCTCATTATTTTGAACTGTAGCTTCTAAGAAATCCGCTTCTTTTCTATATACTATGTTTTCATATTCAAATGGCAATATTATCTGACCTTCTATGTTTATTATTCCATATTTATCACCTTTTTTAGCAATATACTTATCCTCAAAAATATATTCTAAATAATCATATTCTGGTTCAATTTTTTGTTGAGAATTTGTGTTAATTATTCCATATTTTTCACCTTTTGTACATACTATATTAGTATCATTTATTTGTTTTGCTACATCAAATTTATTTTCCACTAAAGTTTCTTGTTGTTTATTTATTGCTTTTATTATCCCATTTTCTTTAACAATATAAATATTATTTCCTGTAATTGGTTGAATATCCTCATATTTTGTTTCTAATATATCTTGCTTATTAAAATCTATTATTCCAAATTTATTTTGGCTATTTTGTACTATATATCCATTTTTATAATTACTATCTATTCCTAATATTTTACTATATTCTGGTTTTATTATTATACTTCCATTAATATCACATAAGCCAATTTTATCTTCTTTTTTTATTATAATACTATTTTCTACGCCTTTTAGTGCCTCTACCCAACTATATTCTGGTTTTAATATTTCTTTTCCCTTTAAATCAATTAATCCATATTTTCCATCTTTTTCTACCCTTAGCACTTTTTCATAATACATTACACCTAACTTATCATAATTAACAATTGCCTCTACTCTAGCATACTTAGTAAATTGTTCTTCTTTTTTAGAATTAATCACTTTTGTATCATATGTATTATTACTATAATCCACATTTTGCACACATATAAACAAATCCATTTTACTATCTGGCACAACAATCATTTCTGTCAATTCTGGTTCAATCACAATATTTCCGCATAGAATCTATTACTCCCCATTTTTCATTTGTAAACACAGGATAATAACTAACTACCTTCATTTCTTCTTCAGTACTTCCTGTTTCTAGCAATCTCTTTATAACTACCACAAACATCACCAATACTACTATTGCAAGTATTACAGCAACTACTTTTTTCATATTTAACTTTGGTTCATTATTATATCGTCTACCTCTACTCATTACCCAACTCCTCCAACGTCTATTTTTACAACAACTACTATATCATATTTCACTCCAAAAAAAAAGAGCAAATTTATACTTTTTCTGTGTCAATGGGGACGGGGCTATTTGACACTCTTTTTTGTAACATATCTAAATATATTTTTTAGTTTTGTGTCAAATAGCCCCGTCCCCATTGACACAATTTTCACTTTTTTTTTACATTTATTTTGTTGATTTTTGTTGCTGTTTAATATACAATATTTCTATAAATTTGTTATAGAAATGGTGGTTTTATGGGAAAGAAGTTTACTAAACTTAGTGAATATAAAAAATATAAGAAAGATAAAATGAATGTTAATACTGTTACTTCTAAGAGAATTCGTATAGGTATGATTTTACTTATTTTTATTCTTTTGGCTCTTATGGGGAGAATTGGCTTTTTGCAGTTTGTTCAAGGTGCTTCTCTTAAAGAAATGGCTTATAAACAGCAAACTGTTAATAGGATTATTAATCCTAAAAGAGGTAATATTTTAGATGCTACTGGTAAGGTTTTGGCTACTAGTGCTCAAGTTGATACTGTTTCGATTAATCCTACTAAAATTGTTGGTAAAAATGCTGATGAAACTAAAGTAAAAAAGGAAAGTACTGCTAGGGCTCTTTCTGAAATTTTTGAGCTTAATTATGAAGAAACTTTAGAAAAGGTTAATAGTACTTCTTCTATTCAGACTATTGCAAAACAAGTTGAAAAAGATAAAATAGATAAGTTACGTACTTGGATGAAGGATAATAAAGTATCTGTTGGTATTAATATTGATGAAGATACTAAAAGATATTATCCTTATGATAATTTAGCTGCATATGTTATTGGTTTTTGTAATGATGAAAATCAAGGGATTTATGGAGTTGAAAGAAGTTATAATAGTTATTTAACTGGTACTCCACGGTAAAATTGTTACTTCTACTGATGTTAATAAGGATGAAATTTCTGATGATAGTAGGCAATATATTGAGGCTGAAAATGGTAATAATATTATTCTTAGTATTGATGCTAATGTTCAAGATATTTGTGAAAAATATTTAAAACAGGCTGTTTCTGAAAATAATGCAAGAAATGGTTGTGTTCTTATTATGAACCCTAAAACTGGAGATATTATATCTATGGCTACATATCCTGATTATAATTTAAATACTCCATTTGAACCATCTACAGAATATTGGCAAAGTAAATGGGATACATTAAGTTCTACCGATAAGACTGAAATGTATAGAAATATTACTGTTTCTAGTACATATGAACCTGGTTCTACTTTTAAACTAATAAATGCTTCTATTGCTTTAGAAGAAAATATTACTTCTACTGATGTTAATAATGATTTTTCTTGTATTGGATATGAAACAATTAATGGACAAAAAATTAATTGTACAAGTATACATGGAATGCAATCTTTAAGAAATGTTTTAGTAAATTCTTGTAACCCTGGTATGATGCAACTTTCTAAAAGAATAGGTACAAAAACTTTGTATAAGTATTATAGTGCTTTTGGATTATTTGGAAGAACTGGTGTTGGACTTCCTGATGAAGCTACAGGTATATTTTTTGATAGAAATAAAATTACTGATATAGATCTTGCTACTGTTGGATTTGGACAAGGTGCAACTGTTACTCCTTTGCAACTTATAACTGCTGTTTCTGCTATTGCAAATGATGGTGTACTTATTAAGCCAAGAATTGTAAAACAAGTTATAAATACAGACACTAATGCTACTACTAATATAGATCCAATAGAAATAAGACAAGTTATTTCTACCGAAACTGCTGATAAAATGAAAAAAATGATGGAAGATGTAGTTTCTAATGGTTCTGGTAGAACTGCTTCTGTAAGTGGTTATTCTGTTGGTGGAAAAACTGGTACTTCTGAATCTCTTTCTAAAAATACAAATGATGGTTATGTTGCTTCTTTTGTAGGTATTTCTCCTGTCGAGGATCCAGAAGTTGTAATTTTGGTTGCATTATTTGATCCAAAAGTTAAAACTTATACTGGTGGAACTGTTGCAGGCCCCGTAGTTTCTAATATTTTGACAGAAGTTCTTCCTTATCTTGGAATTTCTCCTGATAAGATTGATATTACTAATAGTAGTTCTAATGCTTCTATTTCTGTACCAGATGTTACTAATAAAACTGTTACAGAAGCAAAAAAAATCTTAACAAGAGCTGGTTTTAGATGTAATTTTAATGTTTCTGGAAATGCAAACGAAATATTGGTAACTAGTCAAGTTCCTGCTAGTAATACTAGCTTACCAAATAATTCTTTAGTAGTGTTATATACTTCTGAAAATGATGTTAGAACATCTACTAGTGTTCCAAATTTAGTTGGATTATCAGCAACAAATGCTGCTAATGCATTAAAAGATAAAAACTTGAATATTTCTATTGAAGGAACTGGTACAGTTGTAAGACAAGAACCTGCTAAAAATTCTTCTGTTGAAGAAGGTTCTGTTGTTAAAGTATTTTTAGAATAGTATTTTAAAAGACTAAAATTGAATAAACGAACATTAATCGCTTATTCAATTTTAGTCTTTATTTAATTTATTTTCTATTTATCGCTTTTCCTTTTTTGCATATGATATGATACTCTTGCACTTAGTTTTTCTGGTGAGATTTTTGCTAAAAATCTTGCTATTTTTATTTTTGTACCTGGTATTATAAATAGTTTTCTTTTAAACATTTTATCTATTGCATATTTTGCAACATAATCACTGCTCATTGATTTTAAATTAAATTTTACATTTGCTACATTGTTAAAATTTGTTTTTACAGGACCTGGACATAATACGCTTATACTTACTTTTGATTTTTTCTTTTTTAGTTCTGTATATATACTTCCGTGTTAATCTTACTACATAGGCTTTTGTAGAATAATATGTTGCCATTAATGGTCCTGGCATAAAACCTGCTATTGATGCAACATTTAATATATATCCTCTATCTTTTTTATACATGTCTTGTAAAAATAATTTTGTTAAAACATGTAGTGCTGTTATGTTTGTATTTATCATACTTATTTCTTTTTTTAAATCAGTTTCAATAAATTCACCAAAATCGCCAAAGCCTGCATTGTTAATTAATACCTCTATGTTTTTTGTTTTTATTGTTTTATATAATTGTTCACAACTTTCTGGGTCTTCTAAATCTAAGGCTATTATTTCTAATTTTGTTTGTATTTCTTCTTTTAGCTCTTCAAGCTTTGTGCCATCTCTTGCTACTGCTATTATATCATATCCTAGCTTGCTAAGATATATTGCTATATCTCTTCCTATTCCAGAAGATGCTCCTGTTACTAATGCTTTCATTTATTCACCTACCTTTATTTTGTTACAAATTGCTTCTCACTTTTTATATAATTCATATAAATTTTTGCACAACATTCACAATCAAATTCTGCTCTATGGAATCCATCTTCTGTTATACCTATATGTTTTGCAATTGTTCCTAATTTATGATTTGGTAATTCTGGATACATTTTTCTACCTATTTGTACTGTATCTATAACTTTGTTTTTAGAAAAACTATTACTAGAATAGTTTTGTATAAAACTATAATCAAAGTTCGCATTATGTGCAACTATTGTATGATTCTCAACAAACTGTATTAATTTAGGCATTACTTCTTCTATTGTTGGCGAACTTTTTACCATATCATTTGTTATACCTGTTATTTGTGTTATTCTATATGGTATGCTTATACGTGGTTTTATTAATGTAGAAAAAACTTCTATTTTTTCACTTTCCTTATATTTTATTGCACTAATTTCTATTAATTCATTATATACAGGTGATAGCCCTGTTGTTTCAACATCTATTGCTACAAATATATTATCCATCTAAACTTCTCCTTATTAAACTTCTTTTATAAATATATCATATTTTTATTTTCTTGTAAATGTATAAAATATGTTATATAATATATAACATATTAACTATTGAAAGAAGCGTATTTATGAAAGCAAAAATTATAGATTTACAAAATTGTAATAATTATTCTGCTTTGCAGGATGCTAGTAACATAATAAAAAAACGGTGGACTTGTAGTTTTTCCTACTGAAACTGTATATGGAATTGGTGCTAATGGTTTGGATGAATCTGCTGTTAGTAATATTTATAAAGCAAAAGGACGAGCTAATGATAATCCATTAATTTTGCATATCTCAAATCTTGATATGCTTAATTCTATTGCAAAAAACATTTCAGATATAGAATTAAAACTAATAGATGCTTTCTTTCCAGGACCTTTTACTTTAATATTAGAAAAGTCTAATATTGTACCTAATGTTGTAACTGCAAATTTAGATACTGTGGCAGTTAGAATGCCTTCTAATATTATTGCACAAAAATTAATAGATTATGCTAATGTTCCTATAGCTGCTCCTTCTGCTAATATTTCTGGTAGACCTAGTGGAACAAATGTAGAAGATATTATAGAAGAATTAGGAAATAAAGTAGATTGTATAATAAATGGTGGAGAATGTAATATTGGAATAGAATCTACTGTTGTAAAAGTAATTGATGGTATTCCAACAATACTACGCCCTGGTAAAATAACTAAAGAAGATATTTTTAATGTTATTGGTAAAGTTTCTATTGATAGCCATATTTTTGAAAAATGTAGTTTAAACGATGTTGTATCCTCTCCTGGTATGAAACATAAGCATTATGCTCCAAACACTAAATGTATCATGGTGTATAGTAATGATAATAATAAATTAGTTAATAAAATTAATACTATTATTTCTAATACTCCAAATGACGTTTTGGTTATTTCTACTTCTGAAAACCTTAATAATTATAAGTCAAAATATATTTTAGATGTTGGTTCTAAATATAATTTAGATGAAATTTCTAAAAACATATTTTCTATCTTAAGAAAGGTGGATACTTATAATGTGGATTTAGTTATTCTTGAAGGAGTTTCAAAAGACGGCATAGGACTTGCTATAATGAATAGACTAATTAGAGCTTGTGAATATAATTATATAGAATGTTAGGTGATATTTTATGAATAAAAAAATTTTAATTATTAGTGTTTCAGTATTATTAGCAATATTTTTAATTTTAGGGATTATAATATTTTGCTTTATGAAAAAAGACTCTATTATCTATAATAAATTAAAATCTAATGATGAAAAATTTGAAATAGAACTTCCATCAAGTTTGGAATATACAAAAAATGAAAATACCTCTTTTTCTATTGATTTATATTCTGCAAATGATGAAGTATATATATATGCTTCAACTATTTCTAATGAAAATAGTTTAGATTTAATGCAAGCTATTACTATGGATAAAACTTTAAATATAGAAAATAAACAAAATTTACAAAATCTTAGTGATATTGTTAGTGGTAATATAAAAGACTATAACTTTTGTGAATATAGTTTTACATATTTTGACTCTTCATATGAAAAAGATTTTTTCTCTAATGTTATATGGATTCAAAGTGGAAATACATTTTATGTTTTAAATTTTGAGGTAATTATGGAAAATGTCCAAAAATATAAATCTATATTTGATAAAATAAAAAATTCTTTTTGTGAAGTATAGACTTATATAATTTGTTGTAGTACAATGGTACAATAATTTTTATAAACTTAGGAAAGGAATGAATTTAATATGTTTGAAAGTATTATATTTAAATATTTAGCAACTTTAGTCATTAGTATGACACCTATAATAGAATTAAGAGGAGCAATTCCTGTTGCTGTTTTTACTTTTCACCTTACTTATTTAGAAGCATTTATTATAAGTTTAATTGGTAATATTATTCCGATATTTTTTATTGTAAAATATATACGACCATTATTTGATTTTTTCGGAAGATTTAAAATCTTTAAAGTTGTAATTGATTGGGCAAGTGAGCGTGCAACAAAGAAAATTTCAGAAAGCAACAAACTACAAAATTATACAGCTTTAGGCCTATTTATATTTGTTGCAATACCTCTTCCTGGTACTGGAGCATGGGTTGGTTCTTTAATAGCAAACTTTTTAGATTTACCAGTAAAAAAAGCATTTTTACCATTAGCTCTTGGAGTACTTACTGCACGGAATTATAATTCTTGCTGGAACTGCTATTGCAAATGGAGGAATTCAAGTTTTATTACAACATATGTAGTAAAGTTATATACTTTCTTCTTTTAATTAATTCTATAATAAAGCATTAAAATGTTGTTGCAAGTATTCCTAATAAAAACCCTAAAATATTTCCTATACTACTACTTCTTCCCCCATATAATTTATTTGATTCTGGTATTAACTCACCAGATGCTATGTATAACATTGCACCAGCTGCAAACGACAAACATATTGCTATAATATTGCTTGATATTCCTCCTGCTAATGCACCAAAAAATGCTCCTATTCCTGTTGTTATTCCAGATAATATAACATAACCAATTACTTTAGATATTTTCATACCTCCATTTTTCATTGGAACAGCCATACTTACCCCTTCTGGAATATCATGGAGTAATATTGCAATTGCTAATGAATATCCAAGCTTTAGTGATGCACCAAATCCTGAGCCTATTGCTAAACCTTCTGGAAAATTGTGTAGTGCTAATCCTATACTTACTATTATCCCTGTTTTTAATAAGTTATTACTTGTTTTTGCATATTTCACACTTGTATTAAATTTCTTTTGCACTAATATATCACATGCAATCATGCAAATTACTCCTAATACTATTCCCTGTATTATTAGTGCTATACTAGAAATTTCTAATGCTTCTGGAATTAAATCAAAACATACTATGGATATCATAAGACCGTGAAGCGAGTGATAATATAAAACTTAAAAATTTATTAGATGTATTTTTAAAACTTACCCCTATTATTCCACCAATTGTTGTTCCAAAGGTGCCAAAAAATAATCCTATTAACGTTGTTTTTAATAAATATTCCAAAATAAAAACTCCCTTTAAATAAACTTTAATATAGTTTATTTAAAAAAGAGTTTTTTTATTCAAACTATTCTTCTTCTCCTTTTAATCTTTCTGCTCTATCTGCTGCTATTAATGAGTCTAGCATTTCATCTAAGTTTCCATTTAAGAAATCTTCCATTTGAAAAATGCTAAGTCCTATTCTGTGGTCTGTTATACGTCCTTGAGGATAGTTGTATGTTCTTATTTTTTCTGATCTATCTCCACTTCCTACTTGACTCTTTCTTTCACTTGCAAGTTCTGTATCTCTTTTTTGTTTTTCTATTTCATATAATCTAGAACGTAATAACCTCATGGCATATTCTCTATTTTGTGTTTGTGATCTTTCTGTTTGACATTCTGCTACTATTCCTGTAGGTATATGTGTTAGTCTTACTGCTGATGATGTTTTATTTACATGTTGTCCTCCTGCTCCTGATGCTCTAAATACATCCATTTTTACGTCTGCTGGATTTATTTGTATTTCTACATCTTCTACTACTGGAAGTACTGCAACTGTTGATGTTGATGTATGTATTCTTCCACTAGATTCTGTGTCTGGTACTCTTTGTACACGGTGTACTCCACTTTCAAATTTTAATCTACTATATACTCCTTTTCCTGTTATCATAAAAGATATTTCTTTATATCCGCCAAGACCTGTTTCGTTTTCATTTAATACCTCTAATTTCCAATGTTTTCTTTCTGCATACATAGAATACATTCTAAATAGAGTTCCTGCAAATAAGGCTGCTTCTTCTCCTCCTGCTCCACCTCTTATTTCACATATAACGTTTTTGTCGTCATCTGGATCTTTAGGTATTAAAAGCATTTTTAGCTCTTCTTCTAATTTTGGCATTTTTTCTTTTGCTTCAAGCATTTCTGTTTCAGCAAGTTCTTTTAATTCTTTATCATTTATCATTTCTTTCGCTTCTTCATAATTTAACTTTACTTGTTTATATTCTCTATATTTTTCTACAATTGGAGTCATATCTGAATGTTCTTTCATTAATTTTTGCCATAAACTATTTTGTGAAATCACTTCGGGATCACTAATCTGTTTTGTTAACTCATCATATCTTTTCTCTACATCATCTAATTTTTGAAACATATATATCTCTCCTTGCATTGTTATTGTAATGTATTATACACGATTTTTTATTACATATCAAGCTCTTTAGAGATTTTTATATTATCTTAAGTATAAAAAAATAAGAAAGAACTAATACAAATTTATTTACGTTCTTACTTATTTTTCTTTATATTAATATACTTTTAAAATTTCTCCAAGTGGACGTGCTTCATTTAGTCTTTTTATTGATTCTGCAAATAATGGTGCTATTGATAATACTTTTATCTTATCTATTTGTTTTTCTTGGGTTAATGGTATAGTATTTGTTATAACTAATTCTTTTATTGGCGAATTTTGTATTCTTTCTATTGCTGGACCTGATAAAACTCCATGTGTACATCCTGCATATATTGCTTTTGCTCCAAATTGTTCTAATATCTTAGCTGTTTCTATCATTGAACCTGCTGTATCTATCTCATCATCAAATATTATTGCATTTTTATCTTTTACATCTCCTATTACTGTAGATGCTATTGCTCTATCATCATTTCCTTCTCTTCTTTTATCTATTAATGCTATTGGACATCCAAAATATTCTGAATATTTATATGCCTTTTTTGAACTTCCCGCATCTGTTGCAACTATTACCATATCCTCTAAATGTTTTTCTTGAAAATATGATTGTAATAAATTTTGTGCTGATAATCTATCGCAATTTATATTAAAATATGCTTGTATCGCTGGATTATGTAGGTCACATGTCATTACTCTGTCTGCACCTGCTGCTTCTATTATAGATGCCATAAGTTTTGCTGTTACTGGTACTCGTGGTTGATCTTTTTTGTCTGATCTTGAATACATAAAATATGGTAGAACTACTGTTACTCTTTTTGCTGATGCTCTTTTAATTGCATCAATTGTAATTAATAATTCCATTACTCTTTCATTAACTGGTGGCATTGTTGTTTGTACTACATATACATCTTGATCTCTAACTGTTTCTAATATTTGTACAAAGTTGTTATCGTTTTTAAACTTAATTGAATTAACTTTCCCCATTGGTAAATCTAAACATTCGCATATTTCTTTTGTAAAATTTTCTGCTGATTTGCAGGCAAAAATTTTAACATTTTCCATAAATAATCCCCTTTTCTTATTTATTATCATTTAAATTATAACACCAATTGTGTTTTTTTGTATAGCTTTTTTGAAAATTTTGTAGAAAAATGGTTATTATTTATTATTTTTAATAAAAATCTACAAACGAATTATTATCATACATGTATTTTATAGTTTCTTCTTCTAATTCTTGAATTTGTATAAAAGACTTTGCTCCTGTTAATGATATTTCTTGAAATTGACTTTCAAATTTTAGCTTACTTAATTTATCTATATTTTCCCTTATATCTACATTAAATGAATTTGTATAATATCCTTTATCTGTTATGCTTTGAATATTACCATATCTTTGTTTGTCTATTCTTGCAAACCTACAACCTAACCACTTTTCTTGTACTCCATATAATACAAAACCTACATTTGTTTCTTTAGTCCATTTATCTACTGTATCCTTTAAATATCTTATTAATTTTAATGCAAATTCCTCTCCTGTTTTAGTTGTATGGCTTACTCCTTTTAATAGTTTTGTAGTTTCAAATACTCCTATGTAACCTAAAGATAATGTTGAATATCCTCCTTTTAGCAACTCATCTATTGTAGTTGTATCTTCTAGGCGTGCTATTGCACCATACTTCCAATGTATTGGGCTTGTATCTGTTTTTGTGCCAAGTAGAGCATAATGTCTACACATTAGTGCTTCTTTGCATAGTTCTAATCTTTCATCTAATATTTTCCAAAATTCATCTTCATTTTTATTAGCAATTATTCCTATTTGTGGTAAATTTATAGATACTATACCTTGATTAAATCTACCTTCAAATTTATATTTTCCATCATTATCTTTAAAATATGTTAAAAAATTTCTTCCTTCTTTTTGACTATATGTTTTCTCTTTCATCTTTTTTTCAGATATATAACAAGGTGACAAGGATTTTTTACTACAATCAATTGCAAGTTTTGTTAAATAATCATATTTTCCACCTTTTAAGCAATTATTATCTTGTAAAACATATAATAATTTTGGAAATTCTGGCGTTTCATACTCACCTTTTTCATTTTTCATTCCCTTAAAATTATGTTTTAATATTTCTTCTATTATTTTTGCATTTTCTTCTATGTATTCATCATTTTCATCTAATTCTAAAAATAATGTTATATCAGGTGTTTGTCCATTTGTTGTAGTTATTAAATTTATTTGATGTTCTAATATTTCTATTCCTGTTTTTACTTCTTGTTCTAACCTTTGTTTTACTATATTTTCTATATCATATTTTGTTAATTTTTCTTTATATTCTTCTAATTCATTTTGAAATCTTTCTTTACTTTTTCTTAAATACTTACCTAAGTGTTTTATATTTAAAGCTTGTTTACCATATTGACTACTTGCTACTGTTAATATTATTTGTGTTATTATTATACATGCTATTTGAAATGTTTCTGGTGTTTCTATTATTTTGCCATTTATTACTGTTTTATTTTCTAACATGTCTTTAATATTTATAAAACAACTATTAAAAATTGGTTGTAAAAAGTATTCAGCATCATGAAAGTAAAGTATTCCTTCTTCATGTGCTTTAGATATTTTTTCTGGAAGTAATATTCTTTTTGTTAAATCTTTTGATACTTCACCTGCTATATAATCTCTTTGTGTAGATGCAAGTAATGTATTTTTACATGGATTTTTTTCTATTATTTCTTTATTTTGATTTTTTATTAATCCAAGTATAGTTTCATCTGTTGTATTTTGTTTTCTTACAAGAGCTCTTGTATACCTATATACTATATATTTTTTTGCAAGTTCATATTTTTGTAACTGCATTAATTTTTCTTCTATAATATCTTGTATATCTTCTACTAACATCCTTTTTTTATTTAATTCTTCAATATAGCTTATTATTCCTTCTATATCTTCTTTTTCTGCTCTATCTACTGTTCGTACCTCTTTATTTGCTTTTTGTATCGCTATTTCTACTTTTTGTTTATCATAATCAACTACTCTTCCATCTCTTTTTATAACTTTCACAACTCTTCCTCCTTGTTTTTTCTTATCATAAACCTTGCTATTTTTCTGTTGCACATGCAACAAATTATTTTATTACTATTTGGTATATTTCTATTTGGGCTTAGCTCTAATACTTGTAAGTTTATTACAATTATATTACAAAAATACAAATATTGCATTTTTCCTCTACTTTATGTATAATAGTCTAGAGGTAAAAATATGGATATAGATTTTAATATAGCTAATTTTATTGATGAATTAGATAATAATTGTTCTAAAGTTCAAAAAAAGAAGTTTCTAAAAGGTGAAGTTATTACAACATATATTGCAAAACGTCATCAACTTTGTATTTTATTAACAGGTGAGGCTGATTTAGTAAGATATGATTTTAACGGAAATAGAACTATTGTTGAACATTTGTCTAATAACGATATTTTTGGAGAAATTTTTTATAATGTTAACACAAATAATGAATTATTTGTAGAAGCAAAAGAAGATTGTTATGTATTGTTTTTTATTTATGAAGATATTAAGCAAAAATGTAAAAGAGGTTGTAACTTTCATGAAAAATTTTTACTAAATATGCCTGATTTATTTTTATCTGAAATTAATGATTTAAATATGAGAATTGAGCTTTTAAGTAAAAGAACTATTAGAGATAAATTACTTGGCTATTTTAATATAATTTCCTCAAGAACCATAAGTAAAACTTTTACTCTGCCATTTTCTTTAACAGATTTAGCAGACTACTTAAGTATAGATAGAAGTGCTATGATGAGAGAACTAAAAATTTTAAAAGAAGAAGGATTTATAGAAAAGTCTGGCAATAGAATTACCTTGTTATATTAACTACTGTTTAATATAATATTTCTTTAAGACTACTCATTTATCTTAACAATATTAGAATTTAATCAATCTTGTTAACTAAGTAAAGTACATACTCTTTTTCACAAAATCATTAGTACAAACTATATATATTGTGTTTAAATAATATATCAACTTTAAACAGCATCAATTAAAAATTATATAACTTCGTTATTTGGAAATTTTTATATAATACATTATATTTTTTATTTAAATCGAGTAGAGAATAAATAATTATTTTATTTATTCCCTCTCACACCACTGTAC
>CAOKHI010000026.1 GCA_948468275.1 uncultured Clostridium sp.
TTCATACGATACATCTCCCCACAATAATTTTTAATCTCAGCGATAACTTACTATTAGTTGAGTTGATTATACCATAATAAAATTTATTTATCAATTAATAATCATAGTCCATTTCATCAAATTTAACATCTAAATTTTTTTCAATATTATTTTTCATTTTTTCAAACATACTATTATTTTTTTCAATAGCAATACTATTTCTATCTTTGTTATGACAAGCAATTACAAAATTCCCACTACCAGCGAACTGGTCGAGTAGAGTTTCGTATGGTTTAGAAACATATTCAATAATTTCTTCTATTAATTCTACTGGCTTTTCTGCCTCCATAATTTTGTCCTTTACATTTTTAGGTTGATGATTAAATACTGTAGGTAACATTCCATTAGTTCCCTTCATATATGCAACATCCAGATTATTTTCTTGTAACATATCCCTAATTTCATACGAGGACTTTCCTGTTACTTCTAAATTATTTTGTTTAGCAATAGCAAGGTTTTTCTTTGCATCTAATTTTAAATTTCGAGGTTCTCCATTAGAAAATATCATTACATCTTCTGAATTTTTTGCTTTCCTTCCAGTATTAGCAATAAAATTTCCTTTTACCCATGCAACTTTTGCAAAATATTTTAATCCATTATCCTGAGCCATCTTTTTTATTTCGTAAAGGTATTCATAATTTACTTGTGATTCCTCAGGCAAAAACTCTACTAAAAATGCACCTTCTTTTAAAACTCTTTGTTTCTCTTTAAAGTCTTTACTTTCATATTTAAAAAGTTCAAATGTAGCAAATTTTCTATTTCCACCAGATAAAGCTTTTTGTAGATCGTATGGATGGTCTGTAATAATTCCATCAATAGAATGGTCTTTTATCATACTTAAATCTCTGCCATCACCATTAATAAGTAAACAAGTGCTTTCTTCATCCTTTAGTTGCCTAGTTACCTTGTAAACACCTCTGGTTATTTTTTTGAAAATTCCTCTATCAACACCTTCATAAATACGAGCTCGTATTGATTCATTGTTTACATCCATACTTTTTACATTTTTTATTAGATTTGTAGCATCTTGTATTGAAAATTTTTCTTCATCCATAAAATATTCAAATAAGTTCATTTGTATTGTATTATCCATATATTCACCTTCTAATAGTTATAATCATAGTCATCTGGTAATTGCTTTAATATAGTTCTTTTTATATTATCAATATTAGCAAAATCTAGATGTTGCTTTAATTCATTTGGAGTTAAAGCAATTATATTTTCATTTTCTAATTTTCTATAGTAGCCATTAAAATTACTTTGCAGCATATCTCTTAAAATGAAATTTCCATAACCTTTATCAATGTAATATTTTAAAATTTGTTTTGCTTCATCATCATAATTAATAGCATTATAAACATCTATTATCGTTAAATATTGTTCGGCTAGAACTTCAATTAAATCGCTTGTTGCTTGTGTACTATGAGCAAATGCTCTTTTAGTTTTTGGAATATACCAGTCTACATCTGCTTTCTTAGGATATGCCATAACATCACCTGCTTTCATTACTATTATAAAAAAAGAGAATGAGTATATAAAAATTATTATACTCATTCTAATTACTGTACTTTCAAAACAAATTGCTAACATAAGTATATTTGCAAAAAACATACTTCTAAATAGCATTTTTATTAATTTTTTTAATATTTTCAATCTTAATTACCTTTCAATCTAGCAAATCCATAAAAATTAGGACCATTCCACCATCCATTTTTATATTCTCGAATTCGTACTCCAGAAGGATTGCCTCCGAGTATCAATTACCCATTCTGTAGTTTTACCATTTATAGTAAGCTCACCCATATAAATACCAATATGAGATATACTACCAGGCTCACCAGTATCATAGGTGTCTTTTAAGAAAATTAAATCTCCTGCTTTTCTGTCATTTATAGATACAGGATAACAGTATCCATTGTAAATTCCTTGTGCTCCTGTGTTTGGAATTGTTATGATTCCACAATGTGCTAAGCAATGGATAACCCAACTTGAACAATCATAGTAACTCATACACTCATCATATTTTAAGTTACTATGATCCATTAAATATCTGACTCCAATATTTTTTAGAAATTCATTGTAAATTGCTTGTATTTGTTCATCACCAATACTTACACTTAAATAAGCATATCTTTCTTTAAAACTTCCACTAAATAAATCAAAGAAATTATTTGAATTATATAATAGCTTTATTTGTTCCACTTCATTATCAGTAAATTTCGTTTGTTTAGAATCATATTTTAATTTCTTATCTTTTTTATATTTATTAATTTTACTAAAATTGTTATTACACCAATTTATATAATCATTTAGAGAAGGATTAGAAACAATTTTCTTTGTTTCTGTAACAGTTTGCTTTTTGGTAGTTTTGTTACCATTTCTGTCTGTTTCCTCTATCGTTTTTTCGTAAGTATAGGTTTCCTCTGATATTTTTTCATATAATCCAGCATCCTTAAAAGAATTTAAAAGTTCTTTCTCAGCATTATCAAATACTAAATCTCCATTAAGCATCTGAATTATAGAAAGTGGAGCTTTCCAATTTATAAAACCTTTTCCTTCTATTGTACCTTGAACAATTTTTCCCTGATTATAATATTCTACAGTTTGTTTGTCATACTCATCTTGAATAGAAATCATAAATTGTTCATAATTCTTCTTAGTATCTTCACTCATACCCAAACCGAAAAAAACTGCAAAATGCTACTACTACAACAAGTATAATGATGACTGGTGCAATCTCTGGTAACATAGAAATTATTAATTTCATTACATTTGCTATTAATTTCACTAATAACTTCATTAATTTAATCATAAGATGTGTTGTTTTTTGGACTACTTTTGTTCCAACTTTTTTAACTACTTTCTTTGTACCTTTTGCAACAAGATTTGTAGCTTTATGTGTAACCTTATTTGTAACCTTTTTTACAGGCTTTGTCATTATTCTGCTAGAGGTATGTTCAAAACTTTTTAAACCACCTTCATTTAATCCCGTATTTATGTTTTTACCAGTTTTAATTACTTTATTAGTAGTATTGCTAATAATTTTCGCACCTTTTATAGTAGTTGCAATTCTTTTAGGTATTTTACTATGTTTATTAGAAGTGTTTTCTATATTATTTTCTAAATTATTTGTAGATTCAATATTATCAGCATTTTCAATGCTTTCATTATCTAATACTTGTGTTTTAATTCTACTATTATTGGTATTGATAATCTTTTGTATATCATTGCTATTATTTGTTTGTAGTTCATCATAATTATCTACTTTTGTTTCAAGTTTTGTCTGTGGTTGATTTGTAATATTTTCTATTTCATCTGTAGAATTATCTATAGATGTTTCTAATCTATTAGATTTAATATCACTTTCAGTTATTTTATCTAATTGTTCTGAATACCACTTATTGATTGCATTTGCACTATCTAAAACAAGGTTTGTACTTTTATTTGCATAATCAGAATATTTACTTAAAGAATTTGCAATATCCTTATTAGAATTATTGTTTTCATTTGCCATTTACTAACTCCTAAGCTACTTTAAGTTGCATATTAGATGTTTGATTTAATTCATATATATAAGAATCTTTTGAAATTTGATTTCTAAAAGGAACTTTATCTTCACCATACACCAATATTCCTTGACCTGCTGGAGAATCCATTACATATCTTGATTCTTCCTCTGAAATATCAAATATTTTACATATAGCAGGTAGGTCTAAAGCCTTTTGTTTTAAAATCATTGCAAATTCTGAATTAGATAGTATTTTACAACCTTGCTCATTTTTAATTACATCCCCGAATATTCTGCGTGATTATGGTAGGTATTGCATTTTCTTTTCTACCTGTCTTATAAATTTTAGCAATATAATCGGCAGAGTAAGGATTTGCTAACAATATGTGGAACTCATCAATAAAAATCCAAGTATGTTTTCCTAAATTTTTGTTTCTTTTTAATCTGTTCATAATATGCTCTAAAACAACAAGATAACCCGTTGTCTGAATAGAACGAGGCAATTCTGATATATCAAAAGAAATCAAACGATTTTTTATTTCAATATTTGTTTTTTTAGAGAATATATCCATTCCCCCTAGAACGTATCTTTCAAGAACTAAGGCAAGATTTTTAGCTTCTCTTTCTGGTTGTTTCATTAATTCTTCATAGAATTTTATAAAATCTGGTTCATATTGTTCACTAAAATTATGAATCTGATATTCCTCATAAATATTTTTTGTGCATCTATCAACAAGTGTTTTTTGTTCTCCACTAAGACCAGCACTTGATACAAGCGATTCTATAAATGCTAATGAAAATTCTATTTTATTATTTAGAGTTTCTTCATCATTCTCATATTGCGGAGAAGAATCGAAAGGATTTATATAGGTGTTGCTAGAGGTACTAATATTTAATGTTTGACCTCCAAAGGCATCAATTAAGGGTTTATATTCTCCGTTGTGGATCTAAAATAACAATTTCATCTTGTGGGTATCTTAACAAAACTTGCTCTATATTCAGTTTTATTGAGAATGATTTTCCAGCTCCAGAAGTTGCCAAAACACATCCATTGCCATTTAACAATTTCTTTCTATCTGCAAAAACTGGATTTTTTGATACTAGGTTAATTCCATAGAATATACTATTTTCGTGCATTAAGTCTTTGGTGTTGAATGGTACATTTGCAGCAGTGCTTTCTGATGTTAAAGACCTTTGCATTTGTAAAGTATTATAACCAAAGGCAAGGCAATTCTGTAATCCTTCAAGTTGCTGCCAATCTAAATTATAGACTGTGATTAAATGCTCACTTGCAATACTTTTTATCATTTTAGTTTCTTTTTCTAGTTCATCCAAACTATCTGATTGAATACAGATAAGAATATTATTGGTAAATAGCTTTTGCTTTTTCTTTTGTAAAGCATCTCTTAAAGATTGTGCATCTCTTAAAGCATCTTCTAATTTCTCATCCCTAACTGCCTCATAACTGTAGTTATTTTTATTGGCTTTTTTAATCTTTTCAAGCCTCTCCGTTTTCATACCACTTATTTTTTTATTAACTTTTTGTATAGTTTTTGATGGATCTGTAGGAGTTATATTAAGTGTTGTTATGATATTGCAATTTTCAAGTGTGGAAATTCGATTATAAAATCTAGGAGTTATAGACTTAGGCAGTCTACTAACATACATTACTCTGATAAATTTTTTATTTCCAATGCTAATATAATTTTTTTCTCTTAAAGAAACATCTTCTTTACTTGCCAAAACATCATAAATACTTAAATTGTTATCCTTAGCATATTTAATAATATCAGTAATTCCTTCATCTTCCATTAAATTAGTATGGAACAAATTATATAAAGGTGCTAACCTTTCTCCAATACTTATCCTTCTAATTTTTGATTTTAGTTCTTTAAATTTTTCTTCTGTTCTTAATTGATATTGCATAAAAATATCCTGTGCATCTGCTAGACTTTCTGCTTTTGTACTTATTGTTATAAGTCTAGTATCACAAGATATATTTTCTTTATTTCCTAAACAATTTTCAATTTGTGTATTAAATTCTTTTCCTATCCTTAATTTATTTCCTTGTAGTTTGTTTTCATCATATATATAGTTTTTCTTATAATCAATTCTTTTTACAGGTGTGCCTATTTTTATAACTTGAATATGGTCATTAAAGTTAAATGAATGTAAATATGATACCCATTTTAAAAATATGCTTTCCTGTGTTTCGTAATCAGCCTTTGAAAAAGATATATCTTGATATTCAAAGCATACAGAATAATGTTCATCATCTAACTGTAGGATAGAAGTATTTTCATTATATGATTTAAAAAACATACTCATAATTTGAGAAGTGGTGCGAGGTTTTGCTATTTTATTTGCTTTTCGTTTTTTTAAGAAAAGGCTAAATTTTGATTCTCTTTTACTTTTTACTTTCTTATCTTTTTTTACTTTAGTCAAACTATATTATCCTCCTTATCTTGTTTTAGAAGGTCTGTAATAAGATACATTTCTCCTTCTTTTAATTGCTTAAACATAGATGTAAGTGTTTCTTGACCTACAACTGGTTGACCTTTTAATTTCATTTTATAGATATTAAATAAATCAACCCTAGTTTCTAAAAGTGGATGCTTGTTATTAAAAACTCTCATCCACTTTGCATTAAAATTATTCAAATAATAATTTAAAAATTTTCTTTCCCATTTTGTTAATTTCATAAATTTATTACCTCTCTAATAGTTTCAAAAGGGCATCTTGTTGTTCCTTTGATAATTTAGAAAGTTTCTCCGATAGTTCATTTCCTTTATCACTATCTTTATTGTCTTTCTCTATAATTTTATTTTGAGATTTATTATCATCAATTCCATATCTCTTTTTAGCTTTTTGTAGCAACTTTTCTTGTTTTTGCTTTTTCTTTAATTCCTTAATTTCATTTTTAGTAATCTTTGAAGTGTTTTTATTAGTTTCTTTAGTACCTATTTGCTTTTTCTTGCCATTTTTTTGATGTTGCTTTTTAAATTCTTCATCAGTCATATAGTGAAGTGGTTTAGCAAAACATAAATAATGTCTAAACCAATAAGGTAGGATTTTTTCAGCTGGTAATTCATGTATTTTAACGAATCCTATAAAACCAAGAATTCCTGCTATTCCGAATTACTATATAACTTGTTATTTCACTACCAATCCTATCTTTTAAAAGAAGATAAGTAGGAACAACTAAAGCAACTATTAATATAGCAAAAAGCCATTGCCTAAAATTAAAGAAATATATCTTTTCCTTGTAGTCGTTTATCTCATCAAAAACTGTTATCTCTATATTATCCATAATCTTAATGACCTCCTGTCAATTTTTCTGCGAATTGGCTAGCATATTGAATTATTGCAAGGTACATACCATTTAGAAACAACATTGCAACAATGGTAGATATTGCATTTGTTGAACCAACTGTAGAACTTAGTCCAGATAGACCAATCGCATAAATATTCGTAGCCAAGTAAATAATAATTGCCTCTATTCCTACAGATGCTGCAAATAGAAAATACTGAATTGCTTTTCCTCTACCTTCATCATCTACAGATAAGGCAAGAGGGATAGGGGCAAAGGCAAAGCAAAATATTAATTTTACTACTCTTAAAAATATTTGTGTTAAAATTTGAACGATTGTCGTCATAAATGGAATGAATAGTATTAGGTATAATCCGATATGTCATAATACTATCTACAAATCCGATCTGGAACGGCGTTTATAAGAGTATCTGCAATATTAATGTTAGAGTTATTATTACTTAATACATTTGTAACACTAACAAATATGTCATTTACAATATTCATTATTGCCGACATAAAACTATAGCCATTCATAATGAAATATTTTAATAATAAAAAAGCTACAAAAGACATAGCCAATCTCTCCCAAGAAATTCTATCTACTTCCATAGCTTTTTTTATTAGATTTATCATAAAAAAAAGAATAAGCAAACTTAGTGCTACAGGAACAATACAGTCATTTACCACTTTTCCAATGGACCAAATATTAATATTTTGAACACTCGAAAAATTAGTTAATTGTTGTACTGAACCAATTAAATTACCACTATCTAAGGTAACTCCGAAATACTGTAAATTTAAAACTATAGAGAATTCTTATAATTCCATCCAATTATAAATTTCCTCCTCTTTTATAGTCCAAATAGGTTTTTTGATTGAGCAATCGCAACTAACATAAATCCAGCCATAAGTGTCATAAGTCCTCTTGATTTTCCGTTCTGCATCCTCACGTTGCCAACCTAAAGCAAACATTACTCCTCCTACAAGAGCAACAACTCCTCCGAATCTTGGTCAACCAATCACAAGCAAAGTTAATGAAAGAATCAATAGATTCCGTTCCAGATGCAGCACACACTTTGCTAGTACCTAACATTAAAGTAACACCTATGCTTGTGCTTAATGTAATTAATTTAGATTTTAATTTATTTTTATTTTCTTTAAAACTTTTTATTAAGTTTTTCATAAATCCTCCTAACTATAAAAAGGGGGCAATCCCCCTATATAGTTAGAAAATAACTATTATAATTTAGGGAATTGCCTCCTAAATTATTCAATTATTTTTAAGCAACTTTTAAATCTTCTAACTGTATTGTGCCAGATTTTAAAAGTTCTTTTACTTCTTGCCTATCAACCTTTTCAATTTTTGAATTCTGAATAGGTTTAACAAATTGTAATCCCAAATCATATAGCAATTTATAATTGAAATTTTCTTGATATTCCAACTCTTGCTTATGATCGTATAACTTATCATTATTATTAGCCCAAGGTTCGTATAAATCCGAATAATTAGGGTGTTCATTTAAGTTATATAACTTAGAGTAAAACGCTCCAACTGTAGATATAAATATTATGCAGTAACCTTTTTGCATCTTAGATAATTCATCTAATGTAGCGAGTTCTCTACCTACTATATCCCAATTCGTGCTACTAGAACCTTGTTTTGAGAAAGTTCTACCTGTGCTTTTCTTATACCAAGTCTTTTTACCGAGTAAAGCCACAATATATTCAAGTGTTTCTTTACTATTACTACCCAAAAACAAAGTAGTATCAACACAGTCTAAAACTGACTCCCAAGAATCTTTATATTTTTTCTTTAATTGGCTTAGACTTTGAAGTCCGAATTGTTATTCCGTACATTTAAACCGTCTTAAATAAGCCAGTTCCTCTACAAATCGAGGTATTTCTCCGTAGCTGTGCCCACTCATCCATATAAATTTCCAAAGGAGTAACAAGACTTCCACCAAGTCTTTTAGCATTTTCATCTATCATGGCAAATACTTGTGTATAAAAAATACTTGCTAAGAAGTTGAAAGTAGAATCACTAGGTTTTGTAATAATAAAATAAGCTACTTTTCCATTTCCTATATGTTTTCCAGTATCTGCATTGATTTTCTGTAGAATAGGTGAATTATCATTAATAGGCATACCGATTCGTTCTAATTCCATATCATCAGTATTAGTTAAATCTGCTATTTCCTTAATGTTAAATGCTGCAAGTCTTGCAGTTGCAACCATGATGATGGTAGACATCATCTTTGGAGCAGATGCAGCAACCTTGAAATGCTTATATTGTTTTACTCCAATGTGGTCTGGCTCATCTTTGGCCCAATTATCAAAAAGTTTATCTAAAGGAGAAACACCTGTTGAATCTGGATTAGATAAACGAATTAATTTCAAAATAGTTGAAAAATTTTGATGTGGTTTATCATAGTGTCTAATTGTGTAATAGAATAGAGCTTGTAAATAAATCATTTCTGATTTTTCCCAGAATGGATCTCCACTTGTATTTTCAATATTCTCACTCTTTGTATTAACCATTAAAGTATTAATTAAGGTCATTACATCATCTTCTTGTATTTTATGATTAGGATTTTCATTTCCTATTATTTCATCAAAAGTAGGTAATTCTTTTATATATACAAAAGGGTTATAATGATTAGATTTTGATTTTTCATCTAAATTTAGGACCTTAATTGTATAGCCTTTTTTCTTCAATGAATATCCACAATCTCTAAGTAACTCTCCGTTTAGGATCTGTTACTATTATTGTTCCAGTAGCATTTAGAATATTAGGTTTAAAATAATAACGAGATTTACCGAGTACCAGGTCTACCGAGTAATATTACATGCCTATTCATTCCACTTTTTTTCATATTTTTAGAAATGAACTCTGTTTGAGATAAAATCATATTATTTTCAAATACTTTATCTCTTTTATTTTCAATATCCTTTGAAGTTCTCCATTCAGCAGATCCATAAGTGTTCTCTTGCACATTTCTTTTGTTTTGCATACGATAGGTTTCATATATCATAAGCATAAAAAAAGACACCCCCGCAGATATTGCAAGATTTTTACTTGTAATATCTACAGGAGTGTTTAATTTATATATTTCACTAAGGGCAATGTTGAAAAATTCTAAATCCCAAATTCCATTATTGCTATTTACTAGAGTTGTTACTCTAAGCATATAATAAAAAATAACTATAAATGCTATAAGTAGTAAAAGAACAGGAGCTTTTTTATCTTTTTTTATCAGCATATATTACACATCACCTACCTCTTTTTCATCAAAATTAACCTCTATCTCTTTAGGATTTTCAGCTATAGTAGGGGAGTTGTTTGCATCTTTTTCTAATTGTTCAAAAATATGCACTCTCTCTAATTCTTCACCTACTACATCTCTTTTTTTTTCTTTTTCTGCAAGTTCCTTTAAGTCTGCTTTTGCAACAGTCCAAAAACATTCATTTTCTTGTCTTTTCATAATATAGTTTTTGCCAGATAAAGTAGAGTATATTTGTTTTTCCTCATTACCAGTTTTACTTTTAAAAGAAACTAACTCCTCTTGCGACTGGATATTCCATTGAAAGTTTTTATTATTGTTCCCATATACATACATTTGCCCATAATCATTAAAGCCTAATTCATTGTATCTTTCAAGATGTTTATTTTCAAAGTATATGTTAGCGATTTTTTCCTCATCTTCATTTTCAATGATTTTAATACCATAAGGAATATCTGCAACTTCAAGATCATCTTCAATAGACATAAATGAAGAAAAAGGCATCTCGTGAACACAATAATCTTGTTTAAATTTATCTATTCCTACATTTCCCATATCATGTAATTTGAACTTATCTGATAGATTTCTTAATTGTTCTGAATTTAAACTTTTTCCACCATTTCTTAGTTGCTCGATTGCAGATTGTGTATTTTCATCAAATAGTTTTTGTGAAATCCCAGTTCTATACTCTATTAAATCTGCTATTCTATCAGCCATATAAGGAGCTTTTGATTTATTATAGTATATATTATAATATTTATCTTTATGATGCTTAATCTCTGTATTTTGCTTATCCTGATATTTTTTTATAACTGAATCTAATTTAATAAATTGAGCAGTTTTAGGAAAATGTGCCTTCAAATCACTAAGTTGCTTTATTTTACGAGCATATCTTGTGATTCTTTTCTGTTCATACAAAGATTTCTTTTTTCCAAATTCACTATCTTCTGTAGATAATTTTCTTTCTGATGCAACTACTCTAATACCATCATTTTGGCATTTCTGCATTATCCTAATGGTTTCATCATAGGAAAGATTAGTTAGTTTTTCTAACTCTTTCGTAGATCCATCTTTTTGAACTGCCTTGATTCCTTCTAGGAAGTAGTGATACCCAAATATAGATAAAGGTTTTAATAAGTATTTAAAACTATCTTTTATACCTACTTTGGTTGCTCTTGTAGCACCTTCATAAACTTGTGCTGCATCTGATTTGTTACTTGCCTGCATTAAGCCATCACCTCTTTTTCCATTTGTATTGAATATAATTTAAAATATTTTTTATAGAATTCATCTAATGTTAATCTGCTATGAAATTTCTTTTTATGCTCATTATTATCTATTTTATATTCACTCATATTGGCTTGATTAGCTTGATTATTTAATATTTCTATTCTATTATCATCTTTTTTATATAATTGTTTTGGAATATAAATTTGCTTTGTATCATCTATTGGAAGATACATACCATTATAGGTTTCTTTCTCTTTACCTGATAATTTTATAAAAATAGACATAGGCTTAGATTCTTTTATTTCTTCTTTTTCTATAATAGTTTCTTTTTGTGGTTCTATTTCCTGTTTAATCTCATATTCAGTATTTTTAATACTTTCAGCAGTTAATCCTAAAATATTTTTATTGTTATTAAATACTAATAAAGTCTTAAATTTCTCATTATTTACAAACTCTCTACTCATTGCAGATTTCATATCATCTGAATATGCAAAACCATACCTAACAGCCTCCATTACCATTTCATTTTTAAAACGAGAAATAGACTGCTCTTTTAGTAGTTTTTCATAAGTCTTAGGAAATAATTTTTCAAATTGTTCATGAGAATTTGCAATGAAAATTTCTTCAAATTCATCTGGATTATTTTCAATATACTCCTTAATATTATTGTCAAAACTATCATTGTATTGTTTTATTAAAAGTTCTTTTTGTTCCTTAGATAAATTAAGACTTACTTTATTTCCTTTAGAATCAAAAGCCTTAACATTATTCAGTAAGTGTTCAAGGATAAACATTTTATCATTTTGAAAATTGATATATTGTTCTGATTTGAATATATAATTTTTGATATAACTACCTATATTAACAGTTAAGCTATCATCCTTTAAATATTGTTCATTATCTAAAGATTTAGTTAAAGTATTAGAATCTAGTTTCCCAGATTCTATATATTTCAATAAAATGTTATCTTGATGCTTGTTAGCATAGTTTTTTATTAATCCAATTATATAGTAATAAAAAAATACATCCTTATATCTATTAACCCTATTTTCTTTTACTTCTGTAGGATTAATAATTTTTTCTATTTCATCATTTGAATAGTCAGAATTATTAGTTATAAATTCTTTGAAATTTAAAGCATCTTTTGTATCTTTTATTAATCCATCTTTACACATTTTATTGTATATACTGTGGATATTTTCTACAGATAATTTTTTATCTTGGATATATTTATATTTCAGTAAAAAAGTAAATGCAGATATTTTAGTCTGATATACTTGCTCTCTAGTTATATTTGCCATTTGCAAATCCCCAAAGTCTTTATAATTACCTAACTTAGCAATATCTAATACATTTACTTTTAATTTTGCCTTTAATAATTCTGGAATAATCCTAATCATAGCCTCTTTACCTGCGTTATCATTATCTAAACAAAGAGTTACTTCACATTTTAATTTTTTTATTAAGTCTATATGTTCTTTTGTTAGTGCCGTTCCCATTGAACCAACTACATTATCTATTTTCATTGCTTTTGCAGAAATTACATCCATATATCCTTCGACAATGATAAGCTCATCATTCCTAGCATAAGATTTAGCCCTATGATAATTGAATAATAGATTGCTTTTATTAAATATCTCTGTTTCCTTTGTGTTCAAGTATTTTGGTTTAATACTATCATTTATTGCTCTTGCACCAAATCCAACAGCATTTCCGTTACTGTCAAAAATAGGTATAGTTACTCTATTGCTAAATACATCTATATAACCATTACCAGTATCTTTGACAATTCCAACTTCTATCAGATCATCCAAAGAATATTTTGATAAAAGATTATTCATTATATTATTTGTAGCTACATTAAAACCAATATGAAATTGACTTATAATTTCTGTAGATAAATTCCTATTTTTTAAATAATTTAAAGCATTTTGACAGTCAATATTATTTACTCTTAAATTATTTTCACTAATTGTGATTGCATCTTTTAAAATGTTGTTTAACCTTTGTACTCTTTGTTGTTCTTCTGTTAGAGGTATATTATTACTAGGAATAGTAATATTTAGCCCTTGAATATCAATAGCCTTTTGCATTGCATCCTTAAAACTGATTGGATTATGGTTTATCTCATTTTCATATTTTTGGATGAATGAAATTGCATTTCCACCACTTCCACAAACAAAACACTTTGCAATTCCTTTACCAGAGTGAATACTCATAGATGGGTGAGTATCATTGTGAAAAGGACAGTTACATTTATTTTTTGTAATTTTTAATCCATAATGTTCTAATATTGTTTGAATATTAGAACTATTTAAAATTTCATCATATACATCACTCATATTCTATTTCCTCCGTTTGTTTTGTATCTTTTGAATGTTTTTCATAATATTGCAACTGTTCTTCCATATTCTTTTCATCAAAAGTATATATAATTGAGGGAAAAGGCAGACTTTTTATTTCTTTAGTTTTCGATTCATAATGTAAATTTATTTCTTCCTCTCCTGTAGATTCTCCAATTATAGATAATGTATATGATATATCGTGTTCTTCTAAATCTATCATTACATCTTTTAATAAACGTTCTTTGGATAAATTAACATCATCCCATCCAAGATATATAACTTGACCAAAAGTTTTATTTATTGTTGGATTTTTTAAAATAACTTGCAAAAAATCATCATTTATAAATACATTTAATTTTTGTAATACAGATAAACCTTCTTTAGTAGTAATTAATCTTATTTGTGATTTATGTCCTATAGCCTAATCCACCTCCAATTCCATAAATGTTTTAATATGATGTTCTAATATAGAATCATCTTTGTTACTAATAAATAATAAAAAAACTTCTTTTTTATTTGGATTAAATATAGTAACAATAATAGTAGTATCTTTCCTTAAAATATCTATTAATTCGTATATTTGCTTTGTAGAATATATTTCTTTTACATTAAAAGTGATATATTTAATAATGTTAAATGGTTTA
Source organism: uncultured Clostridium sp. (assembly GCA_948468275.1). Classification (GTDB taxonomy): domain Bacteria; phylum Bacillota; class Clostridia; order TANB77; family CAG-508; genus RGIG8482. The sequence continues at coordinate 14,361 of CAOKHI010000026.1, forward strand.
GATATTCTTCTAGCAAGGATATATACATCTCTATTAATTACAGTATCTTTTTCAATTTCTTCAAAATAAATATCATCAAATAATAGATAAAAAGAGCCATTTTGTGTTTTATCTAATAGTAAATTTTGTAAATCTTCAAAGTTGTATATAATATTAGTTTGAATATTAAATCCCTCCTTTACAAAAGAAAAAAGAGTGGGAAAACCCACTCAATTTAGTTATTCTTCTTGTTTTTTCTCTTTATGATAATTACACCAGTAGCAATTCCTACTAGAGATAATCCCATTAGACTAAATATTAAAAGATAATTCATTTCATTTCCAGTTTGAATAAATGGTAATAATGAATTATAGTAAACGAAGCTATATACTCCATCATTTTCTTCTAAAGATACTCCATTTGCAAAGACACCATCTGGATTGATTTCAATTTTTACTACTTCATCAGATAATCTATAGCCTAGAGGTGCTTTACCGTTCTTTGATATAAAATGTGCCAAATCTTAAATCCTCAAATAATGCAGTTCCTTCAAATTCGTTTGCACCAACAGTTTTTATAAGTTTAGTACAAGCCTCATCTTCGTAAAGGTTAAATTCAAATTTATTAGATTTAATATGTTCTCCAGTAGCTTTGTCTACTTTTTCTACTTGAACTGACCTCAATATAGGCATATCTTTCATCTCTACAACTTGTGTTTCTTTATCTGTAGTAACTGTAAATGTTATACTTTCAGCAACTTCAAATCCGATATGGAGCTGTCTTTTCAGTCAATACATAAATTTTATTTTCCTCCAAATTAGATACAGAGTGAGGTTTTTTGGTTGAAATCCATTCGTCCACAACATTTCCTTCCTCATCTGTTACAACTAATTCAGCCTCCTCTATTTCTTCGCCATTTGTTAAATCTGTTTTAGTTACATTAACGACTTTATCAATCATAATAACTTTTTGAGTTTCCTTATCTGTAGTAACATTAAATTCTACATCTGTAGCTTTTACGAATCCATCCACACAAATTTCTTCATGTAAAATGTAATTTTCGCCCTCAACTAAACCACTAACTTTGTGAGGCGTATCAGTTGATACCCATTTATCTACAATATTTTTAGTTTTAGTATTTGTTACTACCATAGTAGCACCTTCAATTTCATTGCCACTAATGTCCTGTTTACTTATCTCTACAGTTTTATCAATTAAAACGATTTCTTGTGTTTCTTTGTCTGTAGTAACTGTAAATTCTACATCCGTTGCAACTACGAATGTGTCAGGAGCATATAGTTCATGTAATACATATTTTTTATTTTCTTCCAAATTTGATATATGGTGTGGTTCTTTTGTTGAAGTCCAACTATCGACAATCTCATTATTTTCATCTGTAACAGTCATTTCAGCCCCTTCAATTTCGTTACCACCAATATCTTGTTTACTCATTGAAACAATTTTATCCACCATAATAACTTTTTGTGTTTCTTTATCTGTAGTAACTGTAAATTCTATGTCTGTAGCCTTTACGAATCCATCTACACAAATTTCTTCATGTAATATATAAGACTTATTTTCTTCTAATCCAGACACATGGTGAGGAGTATCTGTAGATACCCATTCATCAACTATTTCATTATTTTCATTAAGAACTTGTAATTTAGCCCCTTCAATTTCATTACCAGCAATATCTTGTTTGCTAACTTCTAAAACTTTATCTATCATAGTAACAGGTTGAATTTCTTTTGTATTTGTAACAGTAAATTCTATATCTGTAGCTTTTACAAATCCATTTACACAAATTTCTTCGTGAAGAATATATGATTCATCTACTTTTAAACCTTCTATTGTGTGAGAAGTGCTTGTAGATACCCATTCATCAATCACTTTATTGTTTTTATCAATAACTTGTAATTTAGCACCTTCAATTTCATTACCACCAATATCTTGTTTACTTATCTCTATAATAGTTGTATCATTAATAACTTCTCTTGTGTCAGTATATACTTTTGTAGTAGTATCTTTTTGTGAGAACTCAACTTTGTGTCTAGTATCATCTAAAACTAGACCATCCAAAGTAGCACATTCAAAAAATTCGTATTTTCCCATAGGAAGGTCAGATATTGTTAAATCGCCTTCTTTTGAAAGAGAATAAGTGCCAATTTCTTTATCCTTTGGATAGATAATACTTCCATCAGCCATATCAAGGATATTTTCTGTTGCAACTAATTTGAATTTAATTTTACTTAAATCACTAACATCAACTAAAGATGTATCAATATTTTCTCTTAGTGCTACAGATTTATCAATTACTAATTTTCCAATAGGTTGCTCATTTTTAATAGTTACAGTTATCCAAGCATCTAAATCCTTATCGTAATTTAAAGTTTTATTTCTGTTATTTACATCAAAAATTACATCTTCATCTAATTGTAAGAAGCCATTTGGAATAACCAATTCAGAGCATTTATAGCGCCCAGCCCCAAGTTTATTTTCTGTACGAGCAATCCCTTCACTATCGGTAGTCCAAGAATCATAATAATTTTTTCCTACTTTACAAGATACCTTTTCCCAAGTATTGTTATCTTCATTTAATTTATATAAATTAAATGTTGCATTAGAGAATGTTACAACTTTTCCAGTTTTTTTGTCTTGTTTTACTAATTTGATATATGATTCAAAAGGAAAATCATTTGCAACCATTTCTTTGACTGGTGTTTTACTATCTCTATCTATTGTAACATAAAAGTCCTCCACAGCCTCAATCTCTGGCGAAGGTGTATAGGTTTCACGAACTGTAAAATCTCCATAAGCGAGCAATCCAGAAGTACCATGCCCATTGCTTGAAGTTTTAAAGATTGAATACTCATCTTTTGCATATTGGTCTAAATGTTTTAAAGCCTCATCAAAGCTACCATAGTAAGTTACATATTTAGTTAATATTGCTGTAAATTCAGCACCTTCAACAACATCTGTAACAGTATTGTCATTTGAAGTTATTTTTATCACTTCAAATGGTGCTTTTTGAACTTTATTTGATACAGTTCCAGATATAGGAATTACTTTAGTGTTTGAATCTTTATAAGAGAAAGTATATTTATACACATTGGTATCTTTTGTATATCCAGTCGGAACTATAGTTTCAAAGCAACCGATAATTTCCCATTGGAAGTCCTACTATTTTATCACCTTTTGCCTCAATATTAGCTTTTGTAGAAGTATTTGTGATTTTTGCAGTTGCAACCCCATTTTTATTAAATGTATATGTTCCAATTTCATCATTTTTAGAAAAATATTTTACAGTTCTTTGAACATTGTATATATCTTCATCTGCATATAATTTATATACAGCTCCTTCAATGGAAGCATCTCCATGATGTACTGTTCCATCAACTCGCTTACTATTACCAGTATCAATATCGATTTTAGTTAATGATAATTCTCCCGTAGGTTCACTATTTACGATTGCTTGTGTAGCAGTTTGACTTGGTTTAACTTCTACTTTATATGTTTCTGTATTTAATAAGTAGCCTGTTCCTACTGATTTTTCACGAATAGTATAGCTGCCTTTTTTGATTTTCTCTAAAGTAATTCTTCCATTTCTTACTTCGACATCACCATTATATCCAGGTCCATTTACTGTAAAAACTGTACCATCAACAAGATCCCCATTATTATTTAACTTTGTTAATTCTAAATTTCCCAAAGGATTAATTTTTAATGAAAAAGCCATTGTTACTGGATCGTTATAAGACATAGCCATCATTTGCTTTTGTTGTCCGTTTTTAAATTCAAAATATATATTTGTGTCTGTTTCTCTTGTTTCATCTTTTATACAACCCCAACTTTTCATTGTAGCATCTGATATTCTATAATTTTCCAATAAACAATTTTCATCTACAGTTATTGTTAAAGTATTTTCACCTTTATTATGTTGAAATCTAATTCCATCTACCGTTTTATCAATACTGTTATATTGACTTAATACATTATTAGAATCTGTAATTGTTTGTGTTTCTCCTGCATCTACAGTTATTGTGGTTGCATCAAATGAAGGTCTTTTCTCCATATTTGCAATTTGATTATTAATATTATTTTTAAATGAAACAAATTCATTTTGTAATGATGAATCTACAAATCTTGCACTAGATTGTCCGAGTGTTTCCCAAACCATTTGTTGCGTAAATACATAATCTTTCTTTAGATTTATCATAGAATCTGCATTTATACCACCATCAATTACATAATCTGGATGTTTACTATACCATCCGAAATAAGCTACCTTACAAGCTCTTTTAATTGTTGGATTTGTTGGTACATAGTAATCACCATTGCTAATTACTCCTGTATCAAAATCCACACCATGTTCTACACAAAAAACAGTAAGTCTTTCGTTTGTAGATACATTTATTAATCTTCTTGCTAAGATTCCATATTCTGTATCTGCATTATCAGTAGTCCACATAAAGGTTGCAAATTGTCCTCCAACCCAATTTGCATTACCTGATCCAGATAAAGCAAATACAGGTTGAACTGTTCCAAATAATGTGATAATTAAAAGAATTACTGCAAACATTTTTTTATAAATATTAAAATTTTTTGTTTTAATCACTTTTTTAATTCCTCCTAAAAAAAGAACAAGTATATTACTTGCTCTGTATTTCTTATAAAATTTAATGAAAAATTACTCTCATTCCATAGTAAATACCTTCACTATCTTTCAAAGGTACACATTCACCAGCATATCCACTAGATTTTAAATATTCTTGTGCTACCTGTGATACATTATCCATAGTGTAACCATCAGTAAATAGAAAGTCTTTGTTGGAAGGTTTATTTTTTGTTGTTTCATTCTTTTTATTTTCTGATGCAGTAGTTTTACTTGGTTGAGGTTCTTTTTCTTCTTGTTTTTTATCTTCTTTTGAAGATTGTTCTTGTGGTTGCTCTACCACAGCATTTTCGCTATTTTGTATATGATTCTCAATTACATTTTCAGAAATTATTTCAGAATTGGTAGTATTGTTTTCGACTATTTCATTTAAAGGCTTGTTATCATTCTTTTGCACATTTATATTATTGTTTGAGTTCTCATTAATAGGTATATTTTTAATATAATATTTGCCAGTAATAATGGTGCAAAAAAGAATAAAGGAAATAATTGAAATGAATACAATTATTCTCTTTTTTTTAATTTCCCTTAAATATGCCTCTAACAGCTTTTTATCTTCATCATTCAAGTAGTTTTACCACCCATATTATTTAAGAAATCTTGTGAATTTTTTTCTAATTTTTCGTAATCTTTCTTAAATGAATATAACCTTTTTAATTGCAGATCTAAGTCATCAATTTCTTTTTGAATTTCTGATTGTTTATCTACTTTTGTTTTTTTCTGTTGCTCTAATTTCTGAATTTTTAATAATATTTTTTTTAACATAGTTCCTCCTATATATCATAATCTGGAGAATTATCAGCATCTTCTTTTTCTAATGCTTTATCTGATAAATCAATTTCACTTTGTATAAAGTCATATATGTCATTGTGTTTTAATTTAGCCATATTTACTGAAATATCTAAGATTTGTTTTTCATATTCTTTTGTCATAAAAGGATTTTTATGTTCTTTACTCTCAATATCTTTAGATAATCCATTATAATAGTCTTTATCCAGTAAATTTAATCTTCCATGATCCAACAATATATATAAAGCCAAAGTATTTTGTAGTTTATCATTCTTATTTATTATTTTTTCATATTCTTTCAAAATTACCTCCATAATAAAAAGCCAAGACTTAAATCTTGACTTTAAAAAATATTTTTTCTACCTATAATAAAGGTTAATAGTCCACTTATTGCAATACATACAACTCCAAATCTCATAACCTGTAGGGCAGTTTTTATAATAAGTTGCATCTGCATTTGTGTCATTGGGATCTGTGCTGTTCCACCACTCATCCCAATATTTAATTTTTTCTTCGTAATATGAAATTGCCTCACCTTTAGAATTGAACCATTTTCCACAGTTTCCAACATCCATACCATGATTATTGTTATGTGTGCATCTGGTAGGTTGAGTTACTTTATTCGTTTCAGTAGGTTTATCTACTGGCTTTGATGTAGTAGGTTCAGTAGGTTTTGTATTTTCTATATTTGTTGGAGTAGTAGTGGTTTTAGAACCTTCCTCCTTATTTACTTTGCTACCTTTTTGAGTATTCTTATTAGTAGATGTAGTATTTTTTGTTGTACTATTTGAAGTAGAAACTGTAGTTACAGTTTTCTCCACTATAGTTTCATCTTTTTTAGGTATTTCATCATTTATTTTTGTTTCATTTTCTACTTCTGGGGTTATAGTGCTAATTTCTGTTGCTATCTCATTAGATGTAATGTTATCCATAGAATTATCTATTGTGTTTTCATTTGAATCAATTATATCTTCTCTTGCTAAAGGAATAGACTCATCTTTTGGATAAACGAAATAACCTATTCCAATACTACATAATAATAAAATTAATATAATTAAAATTGTTATAAAGACTTTCTTTTTCATAATTATCACCTCTTAACTTAATAATAACGTGATCTTTTGAATTTGTCAGCCCTTTTTCCACAATTTATTTATTCAATGGGGATAATACTAGCGATTATATAATATCGCTGCTCTGTTGGTGTATATTTTGCATTTATATATGAACAAGTAGATAACTTTATTATTTTATTCGAAATTTCTACATTTGATACTTTACATTTACTTGCTTTCTGATAATACTTTATCCTTTCATTGATGTATAATTGTTTTATATTACTATTTTCTGTTTCAAATGCTATTGAATATGCACTAAAAACAGTTGCCTCATAGTTGCCATTTGGAGTATATATTTTGAAATGTTGATGAGCATATAAAAAATCCTCATTGAGATACTTTCCTAATAAAGAAAACATATTTCCATTCTTCATATTGTGTCCGTAAATTATAGTTTCAGAATCTTCAAATGGGTTAGTATTTGTTGTGAATATTGAACCACTTGAACTATACTTTTTATTATAGGTGTGTTTAAGATAATACAAATTATTATTATCTTGTAAAATTGGATAATTGATTTTAGTATCTTCTATTTCAATCCAACCAATTATATCTTCATTAACTGATTTTAGATAATCCCAATCAATTATTTTCTCCTGTGTTTCTTCATTTACTTCAATAGTTTCTTCTATTAAATTTTCATTTGAATCATTATTATCTTTTAATTCAAAATAATCTTTTAGAAGTAAATACGAACACGAAAAAAAGACTATGAGAAACATAATAATCAACAATATTGCTAAAAATTTATGGCATCTCATAGTCATTTTCCTTTTCTGGTTCATAATTCAAATAAGAAATTATATATGTTTCAAATGCTTTTTTTATATCCTCAATAACTTTCTCATTACCTTTAGAAAAATCAACTGGATAAGTAGCTCCTGATGAGCCATCTTCTGAAATAAAGACATTTCCATTCTCTTTTGAAATATCTATAGTAATCGTTTTTTCCATATAGTTACATTCCTTTCGCTAAAATTTGGGGATAAATTTCCATCAACTCCTTCCTTTGCATATTTTCTAAGAATTCACCTCCTCTTGATATTTTTTATAATTCCAAACAATTCTCATCTATTTCTTTGGAATATTCAAAGAAAATTGTTTGTAAATTTTCTGCATCCAATTTTATTTCTCCTTTACATTCATTTTGAATAAATATTTGAGAAGAAATAAAAGGTCCATTATAGTTAAGAAATTCATTTGAGGCTATATCGTGTACTTTAAAATAACTATAATCTCTTTGCTTAGGATATTTTTCTATATATTTGAATATAGAAAGTTTAATCATTCCTGTATCAAATTCATAACTTGCATATTCTTCTCTCATTTCTTTAGGAATATATCCTAGTATTTTTTTCGCTATTTCTCTAGCAGTTTTCTTAGTTACTCCCATACATACCTCACTATTCATTCCTTAGCATTGACTTTTTTACAGCAACAAAAAAGATATACTGCAATATCCTTGCTTGTATATCTTTTTGTTCGCATATACTTAAATTTAATTTTTCTTGTATTTTGAAAGGACTTTCCTTGCGAAAATACTTTAAATTAATAAAATGATAATATAATAAATTAGTTTCCTTGTACTTTTTTAATACAAAAGTAATTAGCTTTTGCCATTTTTTTATTTTTAAGATTCTTCTTTCAAGATTAATATTCTTTATTACTTGGTCCTCTAAACTGCTACTTTTATTTTTAATATACTTTCTATAATTTTGGTTATAGTCAAAGTCAGATAAATCTGATCTTAAATCTTCTATGTGTATATCAATAAACTCATAGCTGTATAGATAATACTCTATTTTTTTGAAAACTGGATTATACAATAGATTCTCCCTCTGACAACAATATGTTTTTAATCACATATCGTAATATTGATTCAAAACTATTGAATATTTCTACATGTGAAATGTTGTCTTTTTCAAAAATTAAAATAAACTTTTCTCCTTGTCTTATAAATACACAATAATAAAGACCACATGAAAATTCTTTTATTATTTCATATTTTGTGTCTTTAAAATCTCCTGTATCTTCTGTTATAAGTTGTATTAATTCTTCTGTTGGAGTTCCTGCAATATCATCTATAGTTATATCTCTACACCTTAATAGTTCTAATAATCTTGAAATAATTTCTGAATGTTTAATATTGCTATATGGAAGAATATTTTTTATTTCTTCAAATATAACCTCCTCATCAGCAATATCTAATCCTAAATCCTCATAATTTTCTAATTGTTCTTCTAATTCATGTAAAATACATAAATCTTCTATATCATCCTTTTCATTATCATTCATTTCATAGTATTTTTTTAATATCTTTTTCATAGTTACCTCCACATAATTTTATTTTCTAATTCCATTGGCATATAATCCATCAAAAAAACCAGGAGGATATTCTCTCTGGTCGAAATTAGGTTTTTTATTATTATTTGTTTTGTTTTTAAATGCTTTATAGTTAGCATCTTTCTTCTCAATTTCATGCACTCGTTCAGTTACCCAATATAGAATTGCAGCATAATCACTTTCATAGCTTTTTCCTTTTGATTGTTTATACAGACTTAATTGCTCAATAAGTTGTTTTGCCATATCTATTCCATAAGTATTAACTAAGTCATTATACTCTTTTTCTGTCATAGTAACTTTAATTGCATATTCTTTTTTTTCTTCGATTGGCTCTGCCTCGTGTGTGTGATTTTCATTATTTTTATTTTTATTATTATTTATGTCTAAATTTTCAATATCAGGTTCTTTAAAAATTTCATCACTTGTACTAGAATTATTTAAGTTCTTGTTGTCTAAATTTTCAACTACTGGACTTTTAGGCATTTCTATCAATTTCTTTTGAGTGCTAGTATAACAATTTAAAATATTAGTTTCATTTAATTTATAATAAGTCTTGCAAGGAATTCCCATTCTTTTTGTTTCAATTAATTCCATCTTTAGTAATATATTAATTGCCATTCTTTGTTTATGTTCTGATAAACCTGTATTATCCTCAATATTTTCACGAGTGGAAAAAAACCAATACTTATTAGTTAATTCGTTTCTTTGCTCCCAATAATTATATTCTGAACATAATTCTCCTAATAAAATAGCTGCATCTGTACCAACAGCTTTTATTAAAATTTTATTTGTCATTATGAAACTACTACTTGCCAATAAACTCGCTACAATCATTATTTTTTACCTCACTTCTACCATATTTTCTAATTGTTCATCTGCTTGTTTGCCTGCTATTATCAAAGCATATAAAAAAAGACTTATATTAGAGCCTAATACAAGTCCTATAAATAAACCTATCAAAAACAATTTCTAACACCACCTTTTATAAAATAGGGAAGGGGATATTTAGTTTAAAATTTATCCCTAATTTTTTTAGGGATAAAAAAAGAGGGGTAATTATTCCTAATTATTACTTTCTCTATTTTGCTAGAGAGAGTAAGGAAATAATTATCCCTAATTTTATTTTTTTCTATTTTGACTTATCCCTATTAAATCCCTAATTTTTTTCTAATTTTTATATTATTTATTTCTTTTTAATTCTTTACAATTCTGTTAAATTCTGTTAAAATATTTTTTGTGTATGCCTACTGTCATAGGCATTTGCATAAAAAAATCGCATATTGCAAAGCTTATGGCATTTTCGTATGTCGGTATTTATGAGCCCAACGAGCTGCCAACTGCTCCACTCCGCGATATTAAACTGTTTCATCAATTATCATAATAAAAGCATTAGCTAATTGACTTAATTATTATACATCAAATTTTTTAGTAATGTCAAGACTTTTTTGCAATTTAATTTTTTATAATATTTTAAATTTTTGATGCTTATATATTATATGCAAAAATAATAGTTTTAGACCTTCATCTATCAAAAATTTTTGAAAATTAGATAATACAACAAGAGTAATGACTAGAGTGCACATTAATATATGTATGTTTTTTATGTAACATATTAGGGAATTAATAGGGATAAGTCAAAATAAAAATAATTAATTAGGGATAAATACCTATTGACACAATATGATAAAATAGAATAATAGTTTTTTAGGAGATTTATTATGATTGAAAATTTAAGTATGTGTATGGCTTGTCCTAGAAATTGTGGTGTAAATAGGTTAGTTGGCAATATGCGGTTATTGTAAGTGTGATGATAAGTTAAAAATTGCTCTTGCTTGTGTTCATTTCTTTGAGGAGCCTTGTATTAGTGGCAAAAGTGGTTCTGGTACTGTGTTTTTTAGTAATTGTAATTTGAATTGTGTGTATTGCCAAAATTATGAAATTAGTCAAGAGGGCTTTGGAAAAGATGTTAGTGTTTCTCATTTGGCTGAGATTTTTATAAAGCAACAAGAAAAAGGTGTTCATAATATAAATTTGGTTACTCCTACTTCGTATGTATATCAAATTATTGATGCAATAAAGATTGCTAAGAAGAATGGATTACATATTCCTATAATTTATAATTCGAATGGATATGAGAATTTAGAAACATTAGAGTTGTTAAAGGGATATATAGATGTGTATTTACCAGATTTAAAATATTATTCAAATAATTTGGCTAAAAAGTATTCTGGTGTTAGTGATTATTTGGAAGTTGCAACAAATGCTATAAAAGAAATGTATTCTCAAGTTGGTAATGCTGTTTTTGATGATTGTGGAATTATTAAAAAGGGATTAATTATAAGACATTTGGTTCTTCCTAATTATATTTTAAATACAAAGCATGTTTTGAAATGGATAAAGGAAAATATGCCTAATGATACATGGGTAAGTATTATGGCACAGTATTTTCCAACATATAAAGCTAAAAGTGATAAATTTATTAATAGAAAATTAAGTGTAAAAGAATATAGGGAAGTAGAGCAATTTTTATATTGTCTTAATTTGGAAAATGGATATATACAAGAATTAGGTAAGCATGAGGAAGAATATGTTCCAATTTTTGACCTTAGTGAATAAATAAAAAATATAAACAGGAAAAAATCCTGTTTATATTTTTTATTTATTTTTATTTTCTAGATAATTTTTGTATAGTTTTGTTGCTGTTTCTGGACTGTCTACCCCTTCTGCATTTTTTACTGGTGCAAATTCTTCTTCTCTTTTTACTCTCATTATTGCCATATCTTCTAATCTTTCAAATGCATCAAATATAAATGCTTCAAATTTATATGCATTTGGCTTAGTTGGTACTACTATTACTCCATTTGTGTCTATGTATTTTGCTTTTTTATGTGCTACGTGGTATGGTAATTTGTTTTTTGCTATTTCATCTATCGCTTTTATGTTAAATAAATTACATAGTATGTGTGATTCTCCATATAAAAGTTCTCCTGCATTATCTGTTGCTTCTGCCATTTCATCTGTTATTTCTGTATATTCTATAACACTTGGTTTGTTGGATTTTTTACAAAATACTCCTACTCTTTCTTTTGGATTGCTCTTTACTACAGATTTTCCTGCTGCAAGGCAATTTCTGTCTATTGCTATTCCTGTTAGTAATGGATCTACCATTTGTGCTAGTACGTTGTCTACACCTGCTATAAATATCCATTCTATGTTTCTTTTCTTCATGTCATCTAGTATTCCGTCTTTTCTCATAGCTTCAAATATTCCACCATGTCCATCTGCTGCTTGTTTTACTTTTCCGTTTTCATCTACTAATATTTTTCCTTGTTCATCTAACATTGGTAGTTCACCCTGTATGAAAAATTTGATGTTTTCTTTACCCATTTCAAAATAGTTATGTTTTTTAAAGAATTCTTCTGTTTGTTGATTGTTTTCATTACTTGTCATTATATACCATGGAATTATTGCATCATATTCTTCTTCTGCTTGTTTTATTGTTTCTGATAATGCTTCAAATAAAGACTTTTTTATGCCTATATCTAATTCATATGTACCTTTTGGTCCACTATGGCCAAGTCTTGTTCCTTGCCCTCCTGCCATTGTTACTACTGCATATTTTCCTTGTTTTATTATATTTATTCCTTGTTTTTCATAGCTTTCTTCTTTTTCTTTTGTTAATTTTGCTTTGTCTATATATGCTAGTGGCTCAATTTTACAATCTTCAAAATCAATTGTGTTTTTTACACTTTCGTATAGTTCATCTACTTGTTTAAAGTCTATTTTTAAAATTTGTTCTACTAATTCATCTCTGTCTTTTTCTATTAATTTGTTATAACACATTAGTAGATGCTCTTGATTGTATTTTTTTAAAATATCTTTTGCTTTTTCAAATTCTTCATTCATAGATACATACTTCCTTTTTATATATTTTATAATATGCCCCTATCTTATACTATAATTTTAAAATAGTCAATATGTATTTTTTATTCTTTCTATTGCTTCTATTGTACTTTCTTTGCTACCAAATGCTGTTAATCTAAAATATCCTTCTCCTGCTGGTCCGAATCCTGATCCTGGTGTTCCTACTACATTTGCTTTTTCTAATAAATAATCAAAAAATTCCCATGATGTCATATTTTGTGGTACTTTTAGCCATATGTATGGTGCATTTTTTCCACCATATACTTCATATCCTGCTTGTTTTAATCCTTCTAATATTATATGTGCATTTTCCATGTAATATTTTATATTTTCTTTTATTTGTTTTTGCCCTTCTTCTGAATATACTGCTTCTGCTGCTTTTTGTGTTATATATGGTACTCCATTGAATTTTGTACATTGTCTTCTATTCCATAATTTGTTTAGGCTATATGTGTTTTCATCTTGGTGTATTTTTAGTTCTTTTGGAACTACTGTATATGCACATCTTATTCCTGTAAATCCTGCTGTTTTTGAAAAACTTCTAAATTCTACTGCTACTTCTTTTGCTCCTTCAATTTCATATATACTGTGTGGCACGTTTTCTTCTGATATGAATGCTTCATATGCTGAATCAAATAGTATTAATGCATTATTTGTTTTTGCGTATTCTACCCATTTTGTAAGTTGCTCTTTGGTTAATACTGTTCCTGTTGGGTTGTTTGGTAGGCATAAATAAATAATATCTACTTTTTCTTTTGGTAATTCTGGTACAAAGTTGTTTTGTGATGTTGCCTGCATATATACTAATTTTTTATATTTGCCTATTTCTTCATCAAATTCATCTATTCTTCCTGCCATTACATTTGTATCTAAATATACTGGATATACAGGGTCTGTTATTGCAATGATGTTATCCGTGTCTAATATTTCTTGAAAATTTCCTGTATCACATTTTGCTCCATCAGATACAAATATTTCATCTACTTCAATGTCTATTCCTCTTTTTTTATAATCACATTCTACTATTTTTTGTCTTAAAAATTCATATCCTTGTTCTGGTCCATATCCTTTAAATGTTTCTTTGTTCATCATTTCATCTATTGCTTTATGCATTGCTTCTCCTACTGTTGGTACTATTGGTAATGTTACATCTCCTATTCCTAGTTTTATTATTTTTTTGTCTGGGTTTTCCTTTTGAAATTTTGCTACTTTATTTGCTATTGTTGAAAATAAGTAGCTTTCTTGTAATTTTAGATAATTCTTATTTATTGTTATCATATTCTATCTCTCCTTCAAATACAGTTGTAGCAGGTCCAATCATATATACATGATTATTTTCTTTGTCCCACTTTATTTGTAAGTTCCCTCCTAATAATTCTATTATTACTTCTTCTTTTGTATAACCATTTAAATTACATGCAACTGCAACTGCGCTTGCACCTGTACCACATGCAAAGGTTTCTCCTGAGCCTCTTTCCCATACTCGCATTTTTATATGTGTGTTGTCTATTATTTGTATAAATTCTATGTTTGCTTTTTCTGGAAAATGTTCATCTGTTTCTAATATTTTTCCGTATTTTTCTACATTAAGGTTTTCTACATCTTCTACTATTGTTATTGCATGAGGATTTCCCATGGATACACATGTAAATATAAATTCTTTATCTTGTGCAAATATTTTTAAATTTTTTACCGGATTTTCTTCTGATATTACTGGAATTTTTTTTGGCTCTAGTATTGGCTCCCCCATATCTACTTTTACAGTTTCTACTTTTCCATTTTTTACGTTTAAATCCAATGTTTTTATTCCTGCTAATGTTTCTATTGTAATTATTTTTTTATTTGTTAGTCCTTTATCATATACGTATTTTCCCACACATCTAATTCCATTACCACACATTTGAGCTTGTGTTCCATCATAATTATACATTTTCATTTGAAAATCACATGTGCTACTTGGACATATTAGTATAAGTCCATCGGATCCAATTCCAAAATGCCTATTACTAACAAATTTGGCTAGGTCTATTATGTTTTTTGGTTCTTCATTTTTAGTGCAGTCGATATATACATAATCATTACCTAGCCCATGCATTTTTGTAAATTTTATCATAAATTAAATCACCTCTTATAAGGTATATATATTAAAAGTAAAATATATTTATATTCTACTTCGAGTATTTTATCATATGTATTTACTATTGTAAATAGATTAATAATCACCGCTATAGTTATTTTAACAGTTTTTTAATAACCTATTTCTATATTATTGTAATTACTGTTTACTCTTTAATAAAACTTTATTACATAAGTTTGTTTTTACTATTAGTAAATATATATTTTTCTACTTTATTTTCTCTATATCCTCTTTACTTAAACCTGTAAGTTCGATTATAACTTCTATATTCATTTTTCTTTCCTTCATTTTTCTGGCAATTTCTTTTATTCCGTTGTTCTATTCCAACATCTATTCCTTTATCATATATTGCTTTTTCATCCATTATTGCTTTT